>JBBSUU010000042.1:0-11208 GCA_038234115.1 Mycobacteriales bacterium | reverse complement strand
TTGGCTGCGCTGGAAGGGCGCTGGAACGGCGTCTGCTGAATCTGACTGCCGAACCAGGGCAGATCTGACGCAGCGGCCGCTGCCGATGGGAAACCCACCGGCAGCGGCCGCCGAGAGTCAGGTCAGGGGAAGGTGATCAGCGGCTTGATGATGCCGTCTTCCTTGCTCCGCATCAGCTGGAATGCTTCTTCGATGTCGTCGAAGGCAAAGGTGTGGGTGGTCATCGGGGTCGGGTCGATCCGTCCGCTTTGCATCAGCCGGAAGAGCCTGGTCATCCGCTCGCTACCACCGGGGCACAGCCCGGTGTGGATTGATTTGTCGTTCATCCCGAGCCCAAACGCGGCAAGGGGAATCTGCAGCGGATTCGGGTTTTCGCCGTGATCACCGATGTTTGAAATTCGGCCGCCGGCCTTGGTGACCTCGACGCATGCTTCGAATGTTGCCGGAAAGCCGAACGCCTCGATGGCGCCGTCCACGCCTTCACCGCCGGTCAGTTCCATGATCTGTTCGACAGCGTCGCCCTTGGTGAAGTCGACAATGTCGTCGGCGCCGAACTTCCGAGCCATTTCCTGGCGGTCCGGACGGGATTCCACCGCGATGATCCGGCCGGCGCCCATCGTGTTTGCCGCAATCGTGGCGGCCAGGCCGACGGGGCCCTGGGCAAAAATCGCCACCGTGTCGCCGAATTTGAGGGAGGCATGCTCGACTCCCATGAAGCCGGTGGTGAGCATGTCGCAGGTGTAGACGGCCTGGGCGTCGGTGAGATCGTCGGGAATCGGGGTCAGGTTCGCGAAAGCCGCTGGGACGACGAAGTACTCGGCCATGTTGCCGTCCATCTGGATGGTGTACTTGTAGCCACCGAGGGCGCCGCCGCACTGGCTGGTGTAGCCGCGCTGGCAGTAGTGACAGCGGAAACAGGGGGTCACGGCGCAGACGGCGACACGTTGTCCGACATGGAAACCGGTCACTGATGACCCGAGTTTTTCGATGACACCGACGGACTCGTGACCGAGCGTGCGACCGTCGGGCACCGGCATTGCCCCGTTGACGGTGTGGACGTCGGAGGTGCAGATCAGTGCTGCCGTTGTACGGACGATCGCCTCCTCCGGGCCGGGCTCCGGGATCGGCTTTTCCACCACTCCGGTTTCGCCGACCCGCTTGATTACGAAAGCGCGCATCAAATCTGCCATGGGGAATCCTCTCGGGAGCAACGTTGCTGTCACCCCACTCTGGGAGGTCTGTGTCACCTGAGAGGCAACGCATTCTCAACGCTCGCTCAACGCGGGAGCAGCTACGCCAGCAGTGCCCGGACCCGCTCGGGGTCCGGGCCGCCCGGTTCGATGAGCACTATCGCATCGTCGAATCCGGCGTCCGCATAGCGCGCAAGCCGCTCGCCGGTCGGTCCAAGGTCGCCTGTCTCACTCAGTCGGATGGCGCAGACTATGGCCCGTCGACCGCCGGCGGCCCGATAACGCAAGTGGGCGGCGACGATCTCATCAACGGTGCGGCGGTGGTCGGCGGCCAGCCAGCCATCGAATTCGCGGGCGGCACGCTCGACCTTGGCGCCCCACGAGCCCAGCAGAAGACCTGGCAGGTCCGTGATTTCGGTGGTCAAATCGGCGTGCTCATCCCGCCCCTGAGCGAGCAGAACCCGCAACCGCGTCAGATTGTGGTCGAAAGTCCGGAAACGTGCTGCATAGTCGCGGTCCAAGGTGCGGTAGTCAGCTTCGGTCGACCCCGGACTCAGGCCCACCGAGAGGCGATCACCGCAGACCGACATCAGCGAAAGGATCCGGTGGGCCAGATCGGCGGGATGGTGCAGCGGAACTTGCAATGTACCCGTTCCAAGTTCGACTCCATCCGTGGCGGTGGCCGCCACGGCCAGGGTCACGAAGGGGTCCGGCACAAATACTCCGCGGCCGATTACCTGCGGGGTCCCGAGACTCTCACACCCGGCCCCCACCAATCGTTTCGCCCACTCCGCGATGGCATACGGATGTTCCTTGCTCAGGTGGGTGAGGGTGGCACCTAGGCGCATCTGCCGACCCTCATATCGGCCCCGATCGGGCTGCGCGTTCGCCGGCGAATCTGGCGTACCAGCGCAGTGCTTCCGGATCGTCGACGGCAGCGATGTTGGCAGCCTTGTCCAGCGGCTTTCCGAGCATCAGTTTTTTGATCGGCACTTCCAGTCGTTTACCGGTCAGGGTGTGTGGCACGGCGGGTGCCTCAACAATTTCGTCCGGGACATGGCGGGCCGTGAGACGTGTCCGCAGCGTGGTCACGATCTTCTGCTTCAGATCGGCATCCAGCAGGTACCCGGGTGCCGGAACGACGAAAAGACCGAGCCAGTACCCATCTTCGGGTAGGTCGATCCCGATCACCAGGGTCTCGGTGATTTCCGGCATTGTCTCCAGGACGTCATAGAAGTCGCTACTACCCAGCCGAACACCCTGTCGGTTGAGCGTGGAGTCCGAACGGCCGTGGACGGTGACGCTGCCGTCGGCGTGCATCGTCACCCAATCGCCATGCCGCCAAACACCTGGCCAGGTGTCAAAATACGAGTCGGTGTAGCGGGTACCGTCCGGGTCGTTCCACAGGTAAACCGGCATCGACGGCATCGGCTGGGTGATCACGAGATCACCGACCGTGTCAATCACCGGCCGGCCGTCCTCATCCCAGGCCGCGCAATCCACACCGGCCAGTTTGCCGCCGATCCGCCCGAGGAGCACCGGGCTGTATTCGTTGGCACCGATGAAGGCGCCGGAGATATCGGTGCCGCCGCTGGTTGAGTCGATCCGCAGGTCCGGGTTCACATTGAGCAGGAGCCAGCGGTAGCCGGCTGCGGGAAGCGCGGAGCCACTGACCATCACATGCCGCAGCCGGCTCAGGTCAAGGTGATGAATGGGGGAGATGTCGGCGTTGACCGATGCCATGATGACCGCGGCGCCCAGCAGCATCACCTGCGCCCCGGTACGTGCCGCGACCTCCCAGACCGAACCGGCCGGATAGCCCGGGCTTCCTTCGTACAGGACGATCGACGCACCCTGGGTGAGAGCTCCCAACTGCATATTCCACAGCGCCCAGCCGGTTGAGGTGTAAGCGAACATTCGCTCGTGGGAACGCAACCCGCAGTACAGCCCGGACCACTTCAGCGCCTCCAGGGTAATTCCGCCGTGGCTGTGCACGAGTCCCTTGGGCAGCCCGGTGGTACCGGAAGTGAATAGCACCCACAGCGGGTCGGAGAACTCGACCTGCTCGAAGACCAACGGTTCGTCCTGGCCCACGAACTCCTCCCACGGGATCGAACCAGCCGGGTGCGAGCGGTCAAAGATATAAGGCACGTGGACGAAATGTTCTACCGTGGGTAGGTTTTCGCGCAGCTGTCGGACCACGTCGGCCCGGTCGATCTCTTTTCCGTTCCAGTGGTACCCGTCGGTCGCGATCAGTACGCGCGGCTCGAGTTGGGCCAGGCGCCCGATGGTGCCCTCGGCTCCGAAATCCGGCGAGCAGCAGGCCCATACCGCGCCGACGGCGGCTGCGGCGAGGCACGCAATCACCGAATGCTCGGTATTGGGCAGATAAGCCCCCACCCGGTCCCCGGGTCCGATGCCGCACCGGCGGAGCCATCCCGCCGCGGCCGCCACCGATCGCCGCAGGCTGCCGAAGGTGATCTCGCGGGCCGCCCGGGCGCCCTCTTGGACACAGAGCAGTGCAATGTCATCTTCGGCTCCGTTGCGCAGGACGTGCTGCGCCCAGTTCAGTCGGGCACCGGGGAACCAGCGGGTGTCGGGCATCGGGTCGGCGGTGCGCGCTTGCGTCCACGGTGCGGAGAAATCGACCCGGTAGTAATCAGCCAACGAGATCCAGAACCGGTCCAGGTCCTGGATCGACCAAGCATGAAGCGCGTCGTGGTCGGGGAAAGCTCGCCCCTCTCGCTTCTCCAGCCAATTGAGATATGTTCGCAGAGCGGAGCTTTCGATTCGGGCCGCTGTCGGGCTCCAGAGCATTTCAGTCAATGTGCGCCGCCTCATCAGGTAGTCATCCCCGACAGTTTTCGCTGCTGCCGTGCGTCCGCGAGAAATCGTCCGGACGGGGCCGATGCAGGAAACATAGCTGTTGTCAGGGGTCTGAACCACCCCAGTGAACCAGACAGGTGGGCTCATGATGACCGGATCGTGCTATTGACCTCGGCGGTTGACGGGGCGTTGAGATTCACATGAGATCGCATTGAGGTGACCGGGGCAAAGTACAGGCGAGTGCACGTCGGGTCTTCGACCCGGCGGGCACCACCACAGCGACGGGACCGCTGACAAATCTGGACCGGTCCGGTTGACGTGGCAAACCGAACATCCAAGGAGGCCGACAA
Source organism: Mycobacteriales bacterium (assembly GCA_038234115.1). Classification (GTDB taxonomy): domain Bacteria; phylum Actinomycetota; class Actinomycetes; order Mycobacteriales; family Nakamurellaceae; genus Nakamurella. The sequence continues at coordinate 6,842 of JBBSUU010000042.1, read as the reverse complement.
CATGAAGCTCGCTCTGTACCTTCCGAACTTCCGCGACGAGGTGACCCTCAAGGAGCTCGAGGATCTCACCGCCACTGCTGAGGAACTGGACTTTGATTCTGTCTGGACGCTTGACCGCATCGTCGTCCCGGAGACATCCGACCGGGCGGAGATGCAGTTTCCGTTCGGGATGATGACCGACTTCCCACCGGGTATGCCGGTTATCGCGCGGGGCAAATGGTTCCAGGGCATGCCATTGATCCCGTGGTTGGCGGCGAAGACCCAAAAGCTTCGGATCGGGATGAGCATCATCGACACCCCTTACCGCGCGCCGGCAGTGCTCGCCGCCGAGTTGGCCACCCAGGACCATCTTTCCGGCGGCCGACTCAATGTCGGTGTCGGCTCGGGCTGGATGCCCGAAGAGTTCGCTGCTGCCAGCGCGACGGCATTGTTTCCGCGTCGACACGGCCATGTCCGCGAAACGATCGAGATCATGCAGGGCATCTGGACCAACGAATTGTTCGAATACCACGGCGAGTTCGCGGACTTCGAGCTCTGCGGGTTTGGCCACAAGCCGTTGCAAAAGCCCGGCCCGCCGATCTACTTTTCCGGCCTGAAAGATGCCCGGCGATCGGCCCGGCGCGTGGCCAAGTACGGCTTGCACGGTTGGATCGGCATTCAGGACTCCCCGGACGACATCAAGCGTTGGAAGGGCGAGATCGAGCGCGAGCTCAACGAAATGGAGCAGAGCCTGCCGGAAGACTTCGATGTCTGCAGCATGATTTGGTTCGTCATCACCGATGAGGCCGTGGACCAGACCCCGGCGGGGAAGGCCTCGAATCTCCTGGTGGGGAACGCCCAACAGATCGAGGACATGCTCAAGCGTTACAAGGAGGCCGGCATGACGATGCCGCTGCTCTGGCCGCCGTTCCGCGACGTACCGACCGCCAAGACCCTCGACGACATCAAGCGACTGGCCGAGGAGATCATGCCAAAGGTCAACGCCGCCTAGCGCCGGCTCGAACTCGGCAGCGGGAACCCGGACCGGGGGGGTGGGACTTGCCCTTCACTGTCTTTGCAGGCACCATCGGTGCAGCACAGAAGAGAAGGGCAAAGCCGCCGTTCCCGCTGCCGAGGAGGCCCTGTCATGGGCAATACAGCCGTTTCGCGCGTCCTCGTCGTTGACGACGACGAGCGGGTGCGGACCGTGGTGTCCTGGCAGCTGGAGGCCGACGGTTTCGCCGTTTCCACCGCAGCCGACGGCTCCGCCGCCCTGGCGAGTATCGAGCGCAGCCGGCCTGACCTGGTGGTTCTTGATCTCTCACTTCCAGGTATCGGCGGTCTGGACGTGCTGCGAACGGTGCGCGGACAGGAGGAGATGAGCTCCGGTACCCAGTTGCCGATCATCGTGCTCTCCGGACGCAGTGGCGAGACCGACCGGATCGTCGGCCTCGACCTCGGCGCTGACGACTATCTGGTCAAGCCCTTCTCGCCGGGCGAACTCTCCGCCCGAGTGCGCTCGCTACTTCGCCGAGCCCGGCCGGCGCCGGTGGCGCGGCGGTCCCACCGCGGCTTGTGGGTCGACGAGACCAGCCGGAACGTGACCGTGGATGGTGAGGAGGTGGAGCTAACGGCAAAGGAGTTCGATCTGCTGGCGTTCCTGGCCCGGCATCCGCGCCAGGTGTTTACCAGGGCACAACTGTTGCAAAACGTCTGGGGCAGCGGCCGGGGCTGGCAGGGTGAGGCCACCGTGACCGAGCATGTGCACCGGCTCCGACTCAAACTCGGTCAGCAGCAGGGTGGCCAGGTGATGCTGCAGACCCTTCGCGGTGTCGGCTATCGGTTGGAGCCCGGCGATGCGCACTGATGAGCTGCGCGGCGGCGCTGACACACTGATACCGGTGGCCGATAGCAGCCGTTTCGATCTGGACCACGCCGATAGTATCGAGCTTTTGCGCCACCAGACAGGTGTTCTCGAGTTGATTGCAGCCGGCGCACCGCTGCGCGAGGTCCTGACTCGGGTAGCGGTATGCCTGGAGGAACTGATCCGGGGCAGCAGTTGTTCGATCCTCCTTCTCGATCCGGTTAATGCGACGTTGCATCACGGCGCAGCGCCGTCGTTGCCCGCGGTCTACTCCGCACTCATCGACGGCCTGAAGATCGGACCGGACACCGGCTCCTGCGGAACGGCTGCACATCTGGGGATACCGGTCGTCGTCGATGACATCGCGTTGGACTCACGCTGGCTGCGTTTTCGCGAGTTGGCCCGGCTGCACGATTTGCGCTCCTGCTGGTCGAGTCCGATCCGCGGCCGCAGCGGAATTGTTGGCACCTTCGCCGTGTACCACCGCCATCCCCATCGGCCACCGCTGCGGGAACAACGGCTCGTGGAGCGTTTTACCCATCTGGCCGGGGTGGCGATCGATCACTCCCTGCTGTTCGGCGCCATGGTCGAGAGCGAGGAACGGTTCCGGCGCGCCTTCGAGGACAACGCGGTCGGCATGGTCCTGACCGACGCGGACGGCCAGTTGATCCGCGTCAATCGGGCGATCCAGGAGATGGTGGGTCAGTCCGAGTTTCAGTTGCTCGGAACAGTTCTCGGGGAGTTGGTGATCCCGACGGCGGCGACGGCGGACCGCGCCGCAGCGGCGATGGGACTCACGGATCACGACGGCGGGGCTGACGGCAGTGCCAGCATCCACTACGAAGCAACCGTTCGACGGCCCAATGGGCGGATCATGAACCTCGCGGTGGCGGTCTCGCCAGTGCGCGGTGCCAACGGAGCTCCGGTCCATCTGTGTATGAATCTGCTCGACATCACCCAGCGACAGGCTGCCGAAAGCGAACGACGCGCGCGGCGCGAGGCCGAGGTGGCCCGCGCGACCGCAGAGGCCGCGAGCCGCGCAAAGTCGGAGTTTGTCGCCACGCTCAACCATGAGTTACGGACACCGCTGCAGGCAATCATGGGTTTTACCGAACTGCTGAGCACGCTCGATCTGCCGGCGGAGCGGCGGCGGGCGGCACTGGGTCATATCGAAAGCGCAACTGCGCACGTACTTGTCATGGTTGACGACCTCTTGGACATCGCCAAGATCGAGGCCGAGACCCTGTCGATCCAACTCGAGTCGGTCGATCTCGGCGTGCTGAGCGCCGAAGTACTCGCTCTCTTGGCGCCGCTGGCGCACGAGCGCGATGTCACTCTCGGCCAGGCCACCGCGCCGGTTCTGGTACTGGCCGACCGCAGGCGGCTGCGTCAAGTACTGATCAATCTGGTCACAAATGGGGTGCGCTACAACAGGCCGGGTGGGACCGTCACGGTCACGGCGATCGATGACGGCACCGTCGTCAGCATCGATGTGCATGACACCGGCCGCGGCATCCCGGCGGATAGGTTGGGCCGGCTGTTCACACCCTTTGACCGACTCGGCGCTGAGCGCACCACCGAACTCGGTGTTGGGCTAGGACTGGCAGTGGCCAAAGCCCTCACGCTCGCCATGGACGGGACCCTGGACGTCCGATCAACCGAAGGTGAGTGGACCACACTGCAGGTGCGACTGCCGGCTGCAGATCTGGTGTCGATCGCTCGCTCGTGAGCGGGCGGGTCGACAAATCCCGATCACTGCGATGACTCGGAATTGTTCAGGCCCGTCGTAGCACCAAAGTGCAGTACGAACCTGCGCCGTTAATCGAGATCTGAGGTCCGCCAGGCACTGTTGGGGGTCCCGCTTTATCCTTGAGGGAGGACCACGTACCGCCGCCGTAACCGGCGGTGCGCAGGACGACGTCGTTACCGACCTTCAGTTTCACGGTGCTCCAGGTCGTGAGGATCTCGATGACGCAATGCGCGGGAATCCGAGCCTCCCGCAGATCAAGATCGGCCGTTCCGGCCGAGCCGGTGATGACCCGTCGGGCTGGGACGTCCCAGATTCCAGTGCGTTTCACCGTTATCCAGCTGATCTCAATACTGTCAGCCGTCGCGGCCGTGGCAAGTTCTGCAACCGGGGGGAACAACCGGGCGGCCGTTGGCAGATCGGACAGGGCGGCGAGCAGGTCGGCGCGAGTTTTGGCTGCCAGTACCACCTGGGATCGCTCGTCGAACTCCTGCAGGTCCAGATAGCCGCCGCCAACGGCTTCATTAAGTAGCTCGACGGCGAGATTCCGCTCATGATTGCCGATGCGTAAAGACGCTGGATCCCCCGGTTCGCTCACGTGTGGGATGTTACCGGGTGCGACCTGCGTCGCTATTCCAGGCGTCGCGGGAGGACGGCGTGCCGGTTCACGTCTTTGTACAGCAGGTAACGGAATCGGCCGGGACCGCTGGCATAGCAGGCCTGCGGGCAGAACGCGCGCAACCAGAGGAAATCACCCTCCTGCACCTCGACCCAGTCTGTGTTGAGCAGATACATGGCTTTGCCTTCGAGAATGTAGATCCCGTGTTCCATCACGTGGGTCTCCGGGAAGGGGATCACCCCGCCCGGTTGAAAGTTCACAATATTGACGTGCATGTCGTGGCGGATGTCGGTGGGGTCGACAAACCGCTGCGTGGCCCAGACACCTTTGGTGCCAGGCATTTCGACGGCCGTTACGGCTGTTTCGTTGGTCACGAATGCGGCCGGGTGGTCGACGCCGGCAACGCTGTCGTAGGCCTTGCGGATCCAGTGGAAACGGGCCGGTTCGGTTCCGACAGCGCTGAGCTGCCAGTCGGTTCCGGAAGGAAGGAAGGCGTACCCCCCGGGACCCATTTCGTGGACCGTACCGTCGAGGGTGATGGTGAGCTGTCCTTCCATCAGGAAGATCACGCACTCTGCACCAGGGTCGCGTTCGGGGCGATCGCTGCCGCCGCCGGGCTGGACCTCGACGATGTATTGGGAAAAGGTCTCGGCAAATCCGGACAGGGGGCGGGCGATTATCCACAGCCGGGTGTCGTTCCAGTGCGGCAGCAGGCTGGTCACGATATCGCGCATGGTGCCGCGCGGAAGGACCGCGTACGCCTGCGTGAAGACGGCCCGGTTGGTGGTGAGCTCGGTCTGTGCGGGCAGTCCGCCGCGCGGGGCGTAGTAGGTGTTCGTCATGTGGATCCTTCCTCCATGAGCCGCGGCGGCCCGGCCAACGTCCCCGGGTTCGCCGGTCGGCTGGGTCTAGATGATGCCCTGGGCGAGCATTGCGTCGGCGACACGAGTGAACCCGGCAATATTGGCCCCGATGACATAGCTGCCGGGTGCCCCATATTCATCGGCTGTTTCCAGGCAGCGACTGTGGATGCTGCGCATGATGTTGGACAGTCGGTGCTCGGTGTCCTCGAAGGACCACGAGTCGCGGGAGGCGTTCTGCTGCATCTCCAACGCGCTGGTGGCGACACCGCCGGCGTTGGCCGCTTTGCCCGGCGCGAACACGACATCGGCTTCGGCGAAGGCTTTGATGGCATCAGGGGTGCAGGGCATGTTGGCGCCCTCGGCCACGATCGTGCAGCCATTCCCGATCAAGGTGCGGGCGTCCGCGCCGCTGAGTTCGTTCTGAGTGGCGCACGGGAGGGCGATATCGCAGGCAACATCCCACACCGAGCCGCCGGCGACATAATGGGCCGCTCCGGCGCGTTGATCGACATACTCGCTGATCCGCCCGCGCCGGGCCTGCTTGATCTCCTTGAGTAGATCGAGATCGATTCCTTTTTCGTCCACGACGTAGCCGGTGGAGTCCGAACACGCGATCACCGTGCCCCCGAGTTGGTGGACCTTCTCGATGGCATAGATGGCGACATTGCCGGAACCGGAGATGACGACGCGTTTGCCGTCGAAGGATGCACCGCGACTTTTCAGAATCTCGTCGGTGAAAAAGGTAACGCCGTAGCCGGTGGCCTCGGTGCGGACCTGAGAGCCACCCCAGGTCAGGCCTTTGCCGGTGAGAACGCCCGACTCGTAACGGTTGGTGATGCGCTTGTACTGGCCGAAAAGGTAGCCGATTTCCCGGCCACCGACTCCGATGTCCCCGGCGGGTACATCGGTGTACTCCCCGATGTGCCGGTACAGCTCGGTCATGAACGACTGGCAGAACCGCATCACTTCGGCATCAGAACGACCTTTGGGATCGAAATCCGAGCCGCCCTTTCCGCCGCCGATCGGCATCCCGGTTAGTGAGTTCTTGAAAATCTGTTCGAATCCGAGAAATTTGACGATTCCCAGGTACACCGAAGGATGAAAGCGCAGGCCACCTTTGAACGGGCCAAGGGCTGAGTTGAATTCGACCCGGAACCCACGGTTGAGCTGGATAGCCCCACCGTCGTCGACCCACGGCACCCGAAAGATGATTTGGCGCTCCGGTTCGCAAAGTCGTCGGATGACTGCCGCGTCGGTGTAGTTGGGATGCTTCACCACCACCGGCCCCAGGCTGTCCAGAATTTCCCGTACCGCCTGGTGAAACTCAGCCTCTCCCGGATTCCGGCGCAGAACCTCGTCGTAAATATCGTGAAGCTTCTCATTCATCCGAGGCACGCACGCACTCCCTGGTTATCTTCGGCAGGTGATAATTTGAACCGGTCGTTAGCATCGTAGTTCGGACCCGGTCTTCGATTTTGTCCTCCATAGGGTCGCACAGGAGGCAGCACCTGATTCGACCAAGCACTTGTGGTGCTCTCGCGCCCAGCAGTTCGCTCAGTGCCTGGTCCGGCCGGCCAGCAGGTCTTGGTCGGCGATGTTGATCAGCTGCCAGAGGCCCTGGTCGTCATTATCCAGCTGCGCGTTTGCTATTCCGGCCGAGAGCGAGACGGGTGTGGGCAGGGCACCGGTCGCTTCTTGCAACTCGGTCATCAGCCCGTTCGGGTCCAGATGCCTACCGACGATGAGGAACTCATCGCCGCCCAGCCGGGC
>JBBSUU010000041.1:0-11289 GCA_038234115.1 Mycobacteriales bacterium | reverse complement strand
TGCCGACGATCGCCCCGTCATCCAGGACCAGGATCTGATCAGCTTTGGCGATCGTGGTGACCCGCTGGGCGACGATGACCACCGCCGCATTGCGGGTATGTGGCTTCAACGCCGCCCGGAGACGAGCGTCGGTAGCCAGATCCAGCGCGGAAAAGGAGTCATCGAACAAATAAATTTCCGGATCCCGCACCAGTGCTCGAGCGATCGCCAGACGCTGCCGCTGGCCACCGGAAACATTGGTACCACCTTGGGATATCGGTGATTCCAGCCCTTCCGGCTTGGCTTTGACGAAGTCCTGCGCCTGGGCGATCCGCAGTGCTTCCCACAATTGCGCGTCGGTGGCCTGGGGGTTGCCGTAGCGAAGATTGGTGGCGATGGTACCGGAGAACAGGTACGGCCGCTGCGGCACCAGACCGATCTTGGTGGCCATCAGTTCTGGTGAGAGCCGGCGCACGTCAACTCCATCGAGTTTGACAATGCCATCGGTCGCATCGAACAGCCGTGGAATGAGGCCGAGCAGCGTGGTCTTACCGGCACCGGTGCTGCCGATGATCGCGGTCGTTTCGCCGGGCCGGACGCTGAAGGTGATATCGCGGAGCACCGGATCGGTGGCACCGGGATAGGAAAATGCTGCGTTGGACATTTCGAGGGTTGCGTGCGAGAGGACTTTGGTCACCGGATTGGCCGGCGGCACGACCGAAGACTCGGTCTCGAGCACCTCGGAGATGCGATCGGCGCAGACGGCGGCTCGCGGAATCATAGTGGCCATGAAGGTGGCCATCATCACCGACATCAGGATCTGCATGAGATAGGAGAGGAACGCGATCAGGCCACCAATTTGCAGATTGCCGTCGTCGATGCGATGAGCGCCGAACCAGAGCACCGCAACGCTGGAAGTGTTGAAGACCAACATGACAACCGGAAACATCATTGCCATCAGGCGCCCGACCCTGAGCGCGGTGGCTGTCAGATCAGTATTTGCGGCGCCGAAACGCTTGGTCTCGAAGTCTTCCCGGACAAACGCGCGAACAACCCGCATTCCCGAGATCTGCTCGCGCAGAACCTGATTGATCTTGTCGATTTTGACCTGAAGGGCGCGGAACTGGGGAACGAGCCGAACCACGATGAGCCCGATGGCGCCGACCAGCACCGGCACGCAGACCACCAGCAGCCAGGACAGACCGAAGTCTTCCTGCAGTGCCATGTAGATGCCGCCGACGGCCATGATGGGTGCGGAGATGAACATGGTGCAGATCATCAGAACCAGCATCTGGACCTGCTGAACATCGTTCGTGGTGCGGGTGATCAGAGTGGGTGCACCGAAGCTACCGACCTCCCGAGCGGAGAAGGTGCCGACCTGATGGAAGATGCCGGCTCGCAGGTCGCGACCGAAACCCATTGCGGTTTTGGCGCCGAACCAAACAGCTGCAATGGCGGCAACAATTTGGACTCCGGACACCGCCAGCATCCACATTCCGGCCGACCAGATGAAGGCGGTGTCGCCAACTGCGACGCCCTTGTCGATGATGTCGGCGTTCAAGCTGGGCAGATAAAGATTGGCGATGGTTTGAATAAGCTGTAGCACCAGAACAGCGGTCAGCGGCCTTTTATACGGACGCAAATAGGTGCGCAAGAGGGGTATCAGCATGGAAGCGCTCCGGAGGTTGTTGATTGGTGCTGTTCTCGGTGTTTGCATTCGCAATTGGGTTCAGACTGCGGGAGATCAGAAAAGTGAGCGGGCGCGATGGCGCCGTAGAGGTAGAGCTGGACGATTTCATCGGCGCTGAGCGCCTCACCGCCGGCCAGGATGGGATGGGTGCCGGCAAAAATCATCACTCGCAGCATCCGAGCAGCCTCTTTGGCGCTCATTCGAAGTTCCTCGACGTGCGGCTCGAAGAGTCCCAGGAACGCATTCATCAGCTGTTCCTCCGGTCCGCGGCGCTGATCGCCGGAGTGCTGCGGTGGTCGCGGGAGGCCGATCTTGGCCAATAGCATGAAGGTGTTGGAAAGTTGTCTCTGAACAAGGGAAACCGCGGCCAGCAAGGTGGGCTCCAGCGGCAGGCTTCGGTCGATGTTGGCAAATTCGCTGATGATTGCCCCGGGGTCGAAGGCGGCCTCGATGGTCCTCTGGATGAGGGTTTCCTTATTGGGGAACACCCGGAAGATGGTGCCCTCGGCGATGCCGGCCGCCGTCGCTATCTGGCGGGTTGAAATATCCTTGCCGTGCTGCCGTAACAGCGGCAGGGTGGCGGCGATGATGGCTTGCCGGCGTTCTTCCGGAGCCATCGCAGGCGCCCGACGGCCCAGGCTGCGGGTTGTACTGGTCACGCTGCCGAACGTACATGAGTGAGTACTCACTCACAACGTAATTTTTGGGTAAACCTCGCGGGCGCTTCTCTTGGTGGGACCCACCCGCGTGTGACCGCACCCCGCTCGCGTGACCGCACAACACTCGTGACCGCACCACACTCGTGTGACGGCACCACGACTGCAACCGTGGGGCGGCGACGCAGCGGTTGTGCTGACCTTTCGGAGAGCCGGCGGCGCGAATTTTCGGTACAGATCCGATCGATGTGCGGCCGCAGTCGCCGAGTGGGTACAGAAACGGGTGAAACGGCGATTGTCGGTGCCGACCAGCACAATGACGGGATGACCACGAAGGTGAAAGCAGCGAAGACGAAGCAGTCGGATACTGCCACGCCACCTGTCGTGGGTCTCGCGCGGTTCTCGCCGCTGGTCAAGGCCTGGTTCACCAGCGTCTTCCCAGAACCGACGCCGGCTCAGGTTGGCGCCTGGGACGCGATCGGACACGGTGACCACACCCTGGTGGTCGCGCCCACCGGTTCCGGCAAGACGCTGGCAGCTTTCCTTTCCGGGATCGATCAGTTGGTGGTGGCCGGCAATGTCGCGCCGGATCCGGGGAAGCGCTGCCGGGTGCTGTACCTGTCGCCACTCAAGGCACTTGCGGTGGACGTCGAGCGCAACCTTCGTTCGCCGTTGGCCGGGATCGCGGTGCAGGCTCAGTTACAAGGCCTACAGCCGCCCTCTATCGAGGTCGCAATCCGCTCCGGTGATACCCCCACCGAAGACCGACGGGCGTTCGCCAAAAAGGGCGCCGACATTCTGATCACCACCCCGGAGTCATTGTTCCTCATCCTCACCTCCAAGGCCCGGGAGATGCTGGCCGGTGTCGAAACCGTGATTCTGGATGAGGTGCATGCTGTTGCCGGTACCAAACGCGGCGCCCATCTTGCGGTGTCGTTGGACCGGCTGGATGCCCTGTTGGACAAACCGGCCCAGCGGATCGGTCTGTCGGCAACGGTACGTCCGCTTGAGGAGGTCGGACGGTTCCTGACCGGCGGCCGACCAGTCACCATGGTGCAACCACCATCGACCAAACAGATCGATGTCGAGGTTGTCATTCCAGTCGCAGACCTGGCCGAGATGGGCGCACCCACCGGCGATCTCACCGGCACGGCGGCCGGCCAGGCCCCGCTGACCTCGATCTGGCCGCATGTGGAAGAGAAGATCGTAGATCTCATCAATGCGCACAGGTCCACCATTGTCTTTGCCAACTCACGACGACTCGCCGAACGATTGACGGCCCGGCTCAATGAGATTCACGCCGAGCGAATAGGCGAAGCCGCCGAGGGGACACAAGGCGGTGCCCCCGCCCAGGTGATGGGCGGTAGTGGGGGATCGCTCGGCGCGCTACCCATTTTGGCCAAAGCTCACCATGGTTCGGTTTCGCGCTCCCAGCGCGCGATCGTGGAGGACGAACTCAAGTCGGGGTTGCTCCCAGCGGTGGTGGCGACCAGTTCGCTCGAGCTCGGGATCGACATGGGTGCAGTGGATCTGGTCATCCAGGTCGAGTCACCGCCAAGTGTTGCCAGTGGACTGCAACGCATCGGGCGCGCCGGGCACCAGGTGGGCGCCGCCTCCCACGGAGTGATGTTCCCGAAATACCGTGCTGATCTGGTGGCTGCGGCAGTGGTCTCGGAACGGATGAAGATAGGCGCGGTCGAGGCGCTTTCGATCATCACCAATCCGCTGGACGTTCTGGCTCAGCACATCGTGGCAATTGTGGCCCTCGACGAGATCACCGTTGACGAACTGCACGAATTGATGCGCAAGTCCGCCCCGTTCGCGTCCTTGCCACGCAGCGTGCTCGAAGCCGTGCTCGACATGTTGTCGGGGCGCTACCCGAGCGAGGAGTTTGCCGAATTACGGCCCCGGCTCGTCTGGGACCGGATCACCGGCACCCTCACCGGGCGTCCGGGCGCGCAGCGGTTGGCGATCACCTCCGGCGGCACCATCCCGGACCGCGGAATGTTCGGGGTGTTTCTGGCCTCCGGGGAGGGGCCGGGCCGACGGGTTGGCGAACTTGACGAAGAAATGGTCTACGAGTCACGAGTCGGCGATGTATTCGCCCTCGGATCATCGTCTTGGCTGATCATGGACATTACCCATGACCAGGTCAAGGTGCTGCCGGCTCCCGGCCGGCCCGGTCGACTTCCGTTCTGGCGCGGTGATGGACTCGGTCGACCGGCCGAACTGGGGCGTGCCCATGGCGCGTTTCTGCGCGATATCGGCGGCGCCACCGATGAAGTCGCTCGCGCCAGACTGGCCGCCGCCGGTCTTGATGAGTGGGCTGCGGACAATCTGTTGGCCTATCTTCGGGAGCAGATCGAGGCAACCGGCTCGCTGCCGGATGAGAAAACCATTGTGCTGGAACGATTCCGGGATGAGCTGGGGGACTGGCGGGTGGTCTTGCATTCGCCGTTCGGTGCTGCGGTGCACGCGCCCTGGGCACTCTCCCTGGCGGCCCGGATGCGCGAACGGTACGGCGTGGATGTGCAGGCCATGCATGCCGATGACGGCATCGTGCTCCGGTTGCCCGATGTGGAGTACGAGGGCGGGGCGCCAGAAATTGCCGACCTGGCCATCCTGGATCCAGCCGACATCGAACGTGATGTGACGGCAGAGATCGGCGGATCTGCAGTCTTTGCTGCCCGCTTCCGGGAGTGTGCCGCACGGGCGCTGCTATTGCCTCGACGTCAGGTCGGAAAACGACAACCGTTGTGGCAACAGCGACAGCGTGCTTCGCAACTGCTCGAAGTGGCGGCCAAATACCCGAGCTTCCCGATCGTTGCCGAGGCAGTCCGAGAGTGCTTACAGGACGTCTTCGATGTCCCCGGGTTGGTGTCGCTGATGCGCCAGGTGGCGGCTCGCAGTGTGCGCGTTGTCGAGGTGGAAACCAAGACTCCTTCTCCCTTCGCCAAGTCGTTGCTGTTCGGCTATGTTGCGCAATTCCTGTACGAGGGCGACACCCCACTGGCCGAAAGGCGGGCGGCAGCGCTGTCCGTCGACCCGGCGTTGCTCGCAGATCTGCTCGGTCACGGTGACGGATTGGCGCTGCGGGATCTGCTCGACCCGATGGCAATCGACCAATCCGAGCGTGAGTTGCAACGATTGGTTGACGATCGCAAGGCCCGCAATCCCAGTGAAGTGACCGACCTGCTCCGCGTGCTGGGTCCGTTGAATCACGACGAGATCGCCGCTCGGTCAACACAACCGGATCAGGTCCGGCAGTGGCTGGCCGAACTGACCGACTCGCGGCAGATCTTCCCAATAATTTTTGCCGGCGCCCATCGCTACGCCGACGTCTCGGATGTAGCCGCTCTGCGCGATGGGTTGGGAGTGCCGGTACCGCTGGGTGTGCCACAGGTGTTTCTCAACCCCACGCCGGATCCGCTGAACCATCTGCTCGGCCGATATTCCAAAGTGCGGGGCCCGTTCACCATTGCCGATGCTGCCGCCCGGTTCGGGCTGGGCACCGCGGTGGCCGGGGATGCCATCCGTCGGCTGGTCGGATCCGGTCGGCTGGTGCAGGGCGAGTTCCGCCCAACGTCGGTCGGCGGCATCGAGGGCGCCGACGAGTTTGTTGATGCCGAAGTTCTTCGAGTACTGCGACGCCGGTCGCTGGCGGCCCTGCGAGCCGAGGTCGAACCCGTTTCGCCGGCGGCGTTTGCGCAGTTCTTACCGGCCTGGAACGGAATCGGGCCCAGCACCCGGCGGGCGGAGAAACTTCGTGGTGCTGACGGTTTGGTACGAGCTGTCGAGCAGTTGGCCGGCGCCATTGTGCCGGCTTCGGCGCTGGAGACGCTGATCCTGCCGGCCCGGGTGCAGGATTACACGCCGGCACTGATGGATGAAGTGACAGCGGCCGGCGAGGTCCTATGGGTCGGACACGGCTCGCTGGCCGGCGACGACTGTTGGGTTTCGCTGCATGTGGCCGAAACCGCGGCCTTGACGCTCCCGCTGCCATCCGGTGTCTTGCTGCAGCCGCTGGCTGCTGGGCTGGAGCCGCTGACTGCTGGGCTGGAGCCCCCCGCTGCTGGGCGGGAGCCCGACGAGAACGGATCACGGCGAGAGCCATTGCAGAGCAACGGCTTGGCCGCGTCTACGGCTTCTGAAGCGGCGGCCGGTTCGGATACGAATATCCTGCTTTTTCCGCCGGCGAAGGGTCGAAAGACCAGTACCTTCAAAGAAGTGGTCAAAGGCTTCGAAGATCAGCGATCAGCGATCACACCGCCGGTCCGCGAAACCCAAACAGGTGAGTTGTCCGCGCTGCAGTCAGCCATTTTGTCCGTGCTCGCCGGCGGCGGCGCCTATTTCTTCAGGGCGCTTTCCGATGTGGTGTCCCAAGAAGTGGGTATTACCGACGATTCGGTGATGGTGACGGCCTTGTGGGATCTGGTGTTTGCCGGTCGGATCACTGGAGATACGCTGGCTCCACTGCGGTCTCGACTGGCCGGCGGTAAAACCACGCACCGCAAGGCGCCTTCTGCGCCCCGGAGCAGGTTTCGTGGCGTGACCAGTTTGACCACCAGACAAGCGTTACCGCAGCGCGGGAGTCGGGCCGGTCACTCGGTTTCCCGAACCGGCCCACCCACTGCGGCCGGCCGCTGGTCATTGGTGCCCGAGGCAGAGCTGGACCCCACTATCCGTGCCCACGCAACGGCCGAAGTGTTACTTGACCGCTACGGCATTGTCACTCGAGGCGCTGTGGTCGCCGAAGAGGTGCTGGGTGGTTTCGCGGGTGTCTACCGAGTGCTGTCTGCCTTTGAAGAGGCCGGGCGCACCAGGCGCGGTTATTTCGTGGAAGGACTGGGCGCCGCACAGTTCGGTTCGGCCGGTGCGGTGGACCGCCTGCGCACCTACACCGATGGTCCGATAGAGATGCAGGCCCGAGTAGAGCCGGAACCGGCCGATTGGCTCCCGGCGGGATTCGAACTGGACCCGCCCGCTGTCAGTCGTGCCGGTCGCAGCGCACTCTCGGCCGAGCAAGCAGCCAGCGCTGCTACCCCGCCGGCGGTTGCGGCCATCGTGCTGGCTGCCGCGGACCCGGCAAATCCGTATGGGGCAGCCCTCGGTTGGCCGGAAGTGCTCTCGGAGGATAAACACCGGCCGTCCCGTCGGGCCGGCGCGATGGTGGCAATGGTGGGCGGGCAACTCGTGCTGTACGCCGAACGTGGCGGTCGCACGCTACTGGTTTTCAGCCAATCGGAAGCTGCGCTGGTTTCGGCCGCTACCGGCATCGCAGCGCTCATCCGCCGCGGTGGGCTCGGCGCGATGACCATCCAGAAGATCAACGGCATCGATGCTTTGCTGGTCAATGGTCCGGTGACCGATGCGCTGACCGCGGCTGGATTTGCCGCCACCCCACGGGGGCTGCGGATCAGGCCGGGGGTCCGGTAACCGTGCCTGAAGGCGACACCGTCCGGCGAAGCGCCGACCGCCTGCATGAGGCATTGGCCGGTCGTGAATTGACCAGGGCGGATCTCCGGTGGCCGAACTTGGGTGAAGTCAATCTGGCCGGCCGAACCGTGGTCGAAGTTCGCGCTTACGGCAAGCACATTCTGGCCCGGATCGCCGCCGGTGAGGGATCAGCTCGCTATCCCACCGCGTCCTCGCTCCCGCTCACCCTGCGTACGCACCTTCGGATGGACGGTTCCTGGCACATCCATCGGACCGGCACCCGTAAGTGGCCACCGGATGGCCAGATTTCAGTGCGGGCGGTGCTCGAGAATGCCGAATGGACCGCTGCCGGAGTGTGGCTCGGAATGATGGACCTGATCCCGACCGACGGCGAATCAACACTCATCGGCCACCTCGGACCGGACATTCTGGCCGCCGACTTTGCCGACCCCACCAGCCCATTCGGTGTCACCGAAGCATTGCGTCGCATCCGCAGCTCTCCAGATGACACCGTTGGTGGTGCTCTGCTGGAACAACGCAACCTGGCCGGGATCGGTACTTTTTACATGGCAGAAGCTCTTTTTCTGAAAGGAATTTCGCCGTGGCTACCGGTAGCTCAAGTCGCGGATCTGGCCGGCGTCGTCGAGCGGGCGCGAGTGCTCCTGAGCAGCAATGTGGTGCGAGCGGTACAGACCACGACCGGGGACACGAGACCTGGTCAGCAGCAATGGGTTCATGCTCGCTCCGGTAAACCGTGCCGGCGATGTCGAACAACAATCAGAGTGGCGCAGATTCAGGTGGGGACCGCGCTCGGCCTGCAAACCACTCCCATCGAACGTACTGCCTTCTATTGCCCTCGTTGTCAGCCAGGTCCGACACCCACTGACGATGGCCGGCCACAGCGCCCGTTGGGATCGACCCCCGCTGTCGGGTCACCACAAAATCCCTCGGACTATCGCCGACGCTGAGTAGGGGGCCGCAGACGTGGTGAGTTGTATCCGGCCCGCTTTGAGTTTTTCGGCCCGATTTGAGTTGCGTTCGGCCCGCTTTGAGTTGCGGCCCGGGGCGCGAGTTCAAGAACCGGTCTTACCATCGGGCACCTGGTGAATATCCCCAACCGTCGCCCGAGTCTGCCCTCGCCCCGGATGATTCAGGAGAGCCGGACGGAAGTCAGCGCTGCTTGAGTACCTTCTGTGCCAGATCTTTCGCCTTCTGCTGATTTTGCGGATCGGCAGCCATCTGCTTGGCCTTTGCGGTCAGTTCCCGCCCCTTCGGGCTTTTGGCCAGGGCGACCAATCCGCCCAGGACAATGGACTTGCTCAATAAACCCATGGGTTTCAACTTTCTTCTGCGTCAGCACTTTTGCTCTGCACCTACCCAGGCAATGCGTGACTAAACCCGTCAACCCAGGTCCGCACTGATCAAAGTTGCCGTAACCGCTCGGCTACCGGCCGGTATGACGACTTTGATCAATGCGGGCTGGCGGTGGGGTGGTGCGGGCTGGCGGTGGAGGGCGTGGGGAATCAGCGTTCGGCGAAGGCTGCCCGGTGACGGAACCAGACCGCGATACCGGTCACGATGGTGCCGAGCAGCGCGGCGCAGAAGGCGGTGAGCAACCAGACCCTGGCGTGATCGGTATCCCAGGTGAAAGCGCAGATAAAGCAAGCGACGATCGTGATCTGAAATCCGGCGGCCGAGGTGACCAGCGAGGATCGTCGGCCGACGCGGGCGACCGTCGCCCGATCCCGGCCCAGACCAATCACCAACAGGATCCACAGCAACAACACACCGAGGGTTACCGCAGAAAGCCCCTCGGCAGTCGTGCGGACCAACGCAGCATCCACCTCGGTGTTGATGTATCCGTCGTAGGCAAATTTGAGCGCTACAAACAGCGCCACCATCTGCAGCACCAGACCCGAACCGAATAGCGTGATCAATGCGCTGACGACCACGCTGCGGGCGTTGACGTCGGCCGGATTCTCCCGGAGCGACTGCGCCTCATGACGCAGCGGAGGAATCGGATTCCACCGTCGTCGAGCGGTCAACGACACGGTGATGCCGCTCAACGCAGTTGCCGGTGATTCCGCAGCGGCCTCCTGGGCGAGCTGCCTGGCCTCCAGATACTTGTTTTTGTCCTTGCGTCGATAGAGCACCACCGACAGAACCTGCCGTGCTGCCGGATTGGCCGGC
Organism: Mycobacteriales bacterium; assembly: GCA_038234115.1. Lineage (GTDB taxonomy): Bacteria > Actinomycetota > Actinomycetes > Mycobacteriales > Nakamurellaceae > Nakamurella. The sequence continues at coordinate 1,338 of JBBSUU010000041.1, read as the reverse complement.
TGGAGGCGGACTGCCTGCCTGGCGTGCTCTTCGGTGACATCGTCGACCTTGTTGGCCAGTAAGTCACCCAGAACCCACTGCGTGTGCAAGCGAGCATCATTCGGTGCCAACGCAAACGCCTTGACCAACACTGCGTGCACCCGCCAGGGTTGGCGTCGCTCCGATAGCACCTTCGCCAGCACCAAGGCCGCAGTTGTGCTTGTCGGAGCGCTGGCTGCAGCCTGCTCGGCAAGCCGCTGGGCCTGTGGATAATTGTGTAATTTGAGCTCGGCCTGGGCGGCCAACATCAGAACCTGCAGGCTGCCCGCTGCCAGGTGAGGTCCGAGTTCGCGGAGTGCTTCCCCGAAGCGCCGGGCCTGTAGGAGCACTTCGGCTCTTACCGTGGCAGCGTGTTCGGCAGTGGTGTCCGGTGCCATGCTCATCGTCCCGGCCACCGATCCCCGGTCAACCGATCCCCGGTCAACAGGTCCCGGCTTCGTGCGGCGCAGACAGTTACCACCGTTTGGCCTGTTTCAAGTAGGCCTTCAGATCAGCGAAGGTTCCGTCGTCCTCGCCGTAGGCCACCACACTGCGAGCGGTCTCCAGCCAGGCCAACGTCGATGGCTTGACCTGCGTCCGAGCTGTCTGCAGGTCGGCCATCCGGATCATCCGTGCGGCACCGGATCGGATGGAGTCCATGATGGCGACCTCTGAGGCAAGCTCACACAGGTAGGCAATATCAGCTCCGGACAAGCCCTCGGTGTCAGCAGCCAGCGACGCCAAGTTGATCCCTTCGATGGGCTTGCTGGACAGGTGATAACGGAAGATGGCTTCCCGAGCCGGCCCGTCCGGCGGCAGAACCAGCAGCGTGCGGTCAAGCCGGCCGGGCCGTCGCAGCGCGGGGTCGATATCCCACGGCTGATTGGTCGCCGCCAGAATGTACACCCCCTCATTCTGTGAATTCACTCCGTCCATCTCGGCCAACAGCTGATTGACCACATTGCGCATCGCGCTTCCGCGGTTCAGCGATCGTTTGGCGCCGAGAGCATCGATCTCATCGAGGAACAGCACACAGGGCGCGGCTCGTCTGGCCTGCTGGAAGAGTGAGTGCAGATTCCGTTCACTCTGACCGATCCACATTTCGACGATTTCAGACAGCCCGGCGGTGAGAAAAGAGGCACCCATCTCGCCGGCAATGGCCTTGGCCAGAAAAGTCTTACCGCAGCCGGGAGGCCCGTAGAGGAGCATCCCGCCGCGAAGGCTCTTGCCGTACAACCGTCGTAGCGCCGGGTTGCGCAGCGGTGCCAGGAAGGATGCATTCAGCCGTTCTTTCACCTGCTCCAGTCCGCCGACGTCGGC
>JBBSUU010000040.1:0-11455 GCA_038234115.1 Mycobacteriales bacterium | reverse complement strand
GGGGGTGTTCGTCCCCGTTTTTGCGGGGGGCGGGGGGTTCGGGTGGCGGGGGTGGGGTTGTGGGGGGGGGGTTTTGGGGGGGGGGGTGTTGGGGGTGGGGTGGGTCGGGTGGGGGGTGGGACGGGGAAACTACGGAGGGGTAAGACCTTTATCCCGGTTGTCAGCAGCGATCAACTCGGCGTGCCTGGCGGCCGCTTCGTCCCACCGGGGATCCGGACGTGGTTCGTAGGTGATGATTCGTTCGCCATCGGCGATGACCTGCCTGATCTGGGCCAGTCCACTGATCTCGCCCAGGGCCACAAGTTGCACGGCGGCGTTACCCAGTGCGGTGGCTTCGACAGGCCCGCAATAGACCGGCAGCCCGGTCGCATCAGCCGAGACCTGAGACAGCAACGTGTGATTGGCGCCGCCACCAACGATGTTGATACTCGGGGGACGATACCCCGTAACCGCGGCAATATCGTTCACCGTTGCCCGATAGCTCAACGCCAGCGAGTCCACGACGCACCGAGCAACTTCGCCGATGGTCTGCGGCACCGGCAGACCGCGCTTTGCGCAGTATGCCCGGATCCGGCCGGGCATGTCGCCCGGCGCCAGGAAGTCCTTTGCGTCCGGATTGATGATGCTCACCAAAGGTGCTTCCCGCGCTGCCATTTCGGCGATTTGCGGGTAGTCCAGATTGGTGCCTTCGGCCGCCCACTGCCGGCGGCACTGCTGCAGGATCCACAAACCCATCACATTGCGCAGCAGGCGGATGGTTCCGTCGTAACCACCCTCGTTGGTGAGATTGGCAGCCTGCGACTCGACGTTGATGATGGCCTTGTCGATCTCGACGCCGGCCAGCGACCAAGTGCCGGAGGAGATGAACAGCCCACCCGGCTGCGCGAACGGCACGGCAACCACGGCGCTGGCGGTATCGTGGCCCGGCGGCAGGATCACCCTGGCGCCGGCCAGCCGCCCGACTGCCGATTCCCCAATGATCTCGCCGACATCTGTCCCCGGTAGGGCGATTTCCGGCAGCATATGGGTCGGGATGCCAAGACGATCGAGCAGGTCGGTCGCCCATTCACCGGTGGCCATATCCATCGCGCCGGTAGTGGAGGCCGCCGTGTACTCGGTGACCTGACTACCGCAGAGCAGGTGGTGGAAGACATCCGGCATCATCAGCAGCTTGGCCGCGCGCGCAAGCCGAAGTGGCATATCCCGGACATCGGCCATCAATGCGAACAGCGAATTGATCTGCATGATCTGGGTGCCGGTGGCCTGGTAGAGCGTCGCTGGACCAACTTCGGTCAGCGCCTTGGCAAGAGAGTCAGCATTTCGCTCATCGCGGTAGGAGATGGGTGCGTCGAGCAGGGCGCCGGGATTGGCCGAGGTCGAATTCCCGATCAATCCGTAATCCACCCCCCAGGTATCCACCCCCACTGCCGCGATCGAGCGCTCGCCGGACGCCAGATCACCCAGGGCCGAACCGATTTCGCTCCAGAGCGCGTCAATATCCCAGCGCAACGCCCCGTCACGCCGACTGGGGGTGTTGGCAAAACGTCGTTGTACCTGCAGGTCCAGCCGGGTGCCGTCGAAGTTCGCGGTGACCACCCGGCCACTCTCGGCTCCGAGATCTACTGCGGCGACCGTGATCTGGCTACTATTCGGACTCATCCGGCCACCTCCAACGAAGGGATCGGGCTCACCACGTGCAGTCGGACACCAAGGGCTTCCCACTCATCGGCAACTGATGGGCTGACACTCTCATCGGTGTAGAGAGCGGTGACCGATTTGGTGGGGGCAAAGGAGTGCAGGCCGAAGCGACCCACTTTGGAGGAGTCGAACAAGGCAAATACCTGATCACAGGAACGGGCCAGATATCGCTTGGCCTCGGCCTCCTCGACGGCCAGATCCATCAGGCCGTGTTGCACTGAAAGACCTTTGACGCCGAAGAAACCCTTGTCTATCCGACCACGTCCGGCGAGGACATCACCGATCGGCCCCACCATCGATCCGGCCGAGCGTCGCAGCACACCACCTGGCATCAGCACCATGGCGTTGGAGTGCTCCATGAATAGGGTGGCCACCTTCATGCCGTTGGTGATCACCACCAGTGATCGCCGATCAAGAATTTCGTGCGCCAGGTAATAACACGTCGTGGAGGCATCGATCGCCACCACATCACCATCATTGACCAACCGGGCGGCGCGAGAAGCGATGGCCTGCTTGGCTGCTCGCGAATGCCGAAGCCGCATCTCGAAGGCACCCTCATCGGCGGTACCGGCAGCCACTGCGCCGCCGCGAATCCGGCGTAACATCGAGCGCTGTTCGAGCCCGTCAAGGTCTTTGCGGATGGTGACGGCGGAGACTCCGAGGCGGTCCACCAGTTCGTTGACCATCACGCGGCCATTGGCCTCCAGGTCGGCGAGGATGGACTGCGCGCGCTCGAATTCGTCAAGCGATCTCATGGCAATCCTCCTCGGCTTCGCTGGCGGGGACAACAGGGATGCAATCTGGTGGACAATTCAAGCATGTGGTGCTTGGTAAGGCGTGCACCAGATCACAATCGCTTCGAAAGATGAACGTAATGACACAACGCTGTTTAGTCAATGAACGAAAGTCAAACGAAAGTCGAATCTTTGCGAAACACGGGCATTCCTGTTTCACAACTGCACCCAAACGAGAACAACCCCTTGATCTCTGCTGATCAAGGGGTTGTCTCAAAGCGAGCGGGTTATGAAATTGTTATGTTGCGAAATGGTCCACTCTGAAACTCACGGGACGGTAACGGACGGCTGTCAGCTTTCGTTTGTCCGGTGTCGACCGGCCTCGACGGTGTCTTCTTTCCTGCGGGCAGATGCCGGCGGGGTGGCCTGATCCAGGTTTGCCAGCAGCTTCTCCCCTTCGATATCAACGTTCGGAAGCGACTTCTGCAGCCACTTCGGCAGATACCAGGCAGCCTTGCCGAGCACTGTCATGAGGGCCGGGACCAGAGTCATGCGAACCACGAAGGCATCGATCAGCACACCGAAGCCGAGGGCAAAACCGATTGAGGCAATGATCGTGTCCGGCGCCAGAATGAATCCGGCAAACACGCTCGTCATGATGATGGCGGCCGCCGTCACCACTCGCGATCCGTGGGTGAAACCGGTTCGGACAGCCAGTTTCGCCCCTTCCGTCGTGCTGGGACCGTGCACAAAGGACTCGCGCATCCCGGCTACCAGAAACACCTCGTAGTCCATCGCCAGCCCAAAAAGCACACCGATCAGCAGGATCGGCAGAAAGGACACAATGGGTGCCGGAGTCTCCACCAAGCCGAACCAGCCCCACTGGTAGATCGCCACCACGACGCCGAAGGAAGCGCCGATGGAGAGCAGGAACCCGAGCGCAGCCTTGATCGGCACCACGATGGAGCGGAAGACCAACATCAGGAGGATCAGGGCGAGCCCGATCACGATGAGGAGGTAGATCGGCAGGGCGTTGGCAAGTTTTTCTGAAATATCGATCACCAGGGCGGTTTGACCGGTCACGGCGAGGCGACTGCCGGTGGGATCGCCCAGTGCGGCGGCCTGATCGCGGATGGCATGAACCAGATCCTCCGTGGCCACGTCTGCGGGTGCTGACTGCGGGATGACGCTGATCGCGTAGAACGTGCCGTCGGTGGAGGCACTGGCGATGGAGGCATTGAGGACATCCGGCGTGAGCTTCAGCGCTTGGATGGTTTGACCGACAACTTGCTGGGCGAGCGCCGGATCAGCTTGGGCCACGGTGACAATCAGCGGCCCGTTGACCCCGGGACCGAAACCTGCGGCCAACATGTCATATGCCTGACGGTTCGTCGAATCCAGGGACTTCACGCCGTCGTCGGGCAATGACAGATGCAAACTCGTGGTGGGCAGCGCCATCGCTCCCAGCCCCAGAACTCCGACAATCAGCACGATCGCCGGATAGCGGGAAACGAAAGTAACCCAGCGGTTGACCTTTTCCGCTTTCGGCTCGGCCCGCTCGGCCGGTGTGGGGTTGTCGGCCAGGGCGGCTCGCTGCTTCTTTCCCAGGATCTTCGGACCGGCAAAGGCCAGCAATGCCGGGAGCAGGGTGATGGCGATCAACACCGCAACAGCGACAGTGCCGGCCGCCGCCAGGCCCATCACGGTGAGGAATGGGATACCCACCACCGAAAGTGCCGCCAACGCGATGACGACGGTAAGACCGGCGAAAACAACAGCGGATCCGGCGGTTCCGGTGGCCCGCCCGATGGATTCGGTGATGCCCATGCCGCCGGCCACTTGTTTACGATGCCTCGAAACGATGAACAGGGCGTAGTCGATGCCGACTGCCAGCCCCAGCATCAGCGCCAGAATTGGCGCTGTGCTTGACATTTCGACGCTTCCAGAGACGATCAGGACACCGGAGAGCCCGACCGCGATGCCGATCAACGCCGTCAGCATTGGTAGACCGGCCGCTACCACGGAGCCGAACATGATCAGGAGAACCACCAGTGCAACGGCGACACCGATCCCCTCGGTGGATCCAATGGCCGGAGTCTGTTTCACGGCGGCGCCGCTGAGTTCGATTTCCAGGCCGTTCACAGCGCCCGACCGGGCGATGTCGGCGAGGGCCTCCTGCGTTGCCACTGGGATCGCCGAGATCTCACCTGCCAATTGGATGGTGGCGAATCCGACTCGCCCGTCCGGCGGCGCCAGCAGGGGAGTGGCCTGCGGGTTGACCGGAGCGGCCGCCCCACCCGGGAGACGGATCTGCCCGGTGAGCGGGTCGACCACGGCCAGGACGCCTGGCAGCTCAACTGCTTTTCCCAGAACCTCACCGATGGCGGCAGCGTAGGCAGGCTGGGTCAAGGACTGCCCGTCGGGGGCGGCGAAGACAATTCGGCCGGTGGCACCTCCGGCTCCGGGGATCCGCTCGCTCAACTCATTGATGGCAGTTTGGGCTGGTGTATTGGGGATCTTGAAGGAGTCGGACATGACGCCTTTGAAGGCCAAGGCGCCACCGCCCACGACGGCCAGTACCACCAACCAGACGATGAGCACCGCCCAACGACGCGCGGCCGCGAACTTGCCGAGGCGATAAAGCAGTGATGCCATCTTCTAACTCCAGGTGAGAATGGTTGATCGGATTGAGATTTGATGTGTCTTTATTTCTGGGCGCCGCGTTGCAGTACATCCAGATTGAGGATGCTGAAAGCTCTTTGCAGCAGCGCGGTAAGCCCGGCTTGCCCGTCTTTTCGTCCGGACACCAGCCATGATTCGATGCAGCCCCGAGCGGCGTTGATACCGAATCCGGCAATGGCCCTGGCCATTACGTCGCCTGCCGGCAACTTGAGCCGCCGGGCTACCGCCTCGGCGATGTGCTGGATCATCTGGTCGTCGAAGACCATTTCCTGCATCCGCACCTCCGGCTCGCCGGCGGCAATTTCGAGGAAATCGCCGAACTCGTCGGTGGCGCAGCGAGCCATATCTTCCACCAGAGTGCGCAACAGGTCCTCGAGCGGCATCATCGGATCCGCCGTCGCCAGGAATTGCAGCGTGTCTTCGAGCATGTCCTCGTGGGTGGCGACCAGACACTCGGCCTTACCGGCAAAATAATTCGAGAACGTGCGGCGGGAGACCCCGCAGGATGCGGCGAGGTCGGCAATGGTGAAACCGTGGTAGCCGTGCGCAACGGTGAGTTTGACCGCTTGTGCGGACAGCGCCCGCCGAGTGGCGTCTTTCTTTTGTTCGCGAAGGCCCGGCGCGGGGCTCGGATTGTTGTCCAGGACGGTCACCAGATGGACAGTAATCGAAAAACTTGCCCATTGGGCATTTTTTCCCAATAGGAAAGATCACAGTCGAATCTCTTAAACTCCGGGGATTGAATGTTGGGTAGCGTTCAGCCGAGGAAATTGCGGGTAGTAGACGCACTGTTGGGTCCCGATGAGTGACCTACGCTTAGCCGAGATAGCAGCCGTCGCGATGGGTGGCAGCCGTAAGGAGCAGTACAAATGAGGTTCAACGACAAGGCACGCCTGGACACCTCGCAGGTGCGCGACCAGCGAGGATCTCGCGGCTCCGGCGGCGGCGGCGGGGGGCTCGGCGGCATGTTCGGCGGCAGTTCCGGCGGCGGCGGTGGTCGAGGCGGCCTGGCCAAGGGTGGCGGTGGTCTGGGCATCATTCTGGTGATCGGGGTCATCATCTTCACCCAGTGCCAGGGCAATTCCGGTACCGGCAACAACCCGCAATCCGGCGACGCTCAATCCGGCGGGCTGGGATCCATCCTGGGAAATATGTTGGCCGGTGGCAATGCGGCCGCCAAGGCGGACAACACGGAACTGGAGCAGGCGTGCCAGACCGGGGCCGATGCGAACAGCAATGCTGATTGCGCCCTGGTAGCCGTCATCAACTCCGTTCAGGGTTATTGGACGGACGCCCTTTCCGCGTCCGGTACCACCTATGCAGAAACCGACACTGTCTGGTTCAGCGGCTCGGTGAGCACCGGTTGCGGGAGCGCCACCTCCGGGGTCGGTCCCTTCTACTGCCCGGCAGACAAGCTGGTCTACGTCGATCTGTCCTTCTTCACCACCTTGAAGACCGATTTCAAGGCCAACGATGAGATCTTCACCCAGGCCTACGTCCTCGCCCACGAATATGGGCACCACGTGCAGAACCTTCTCGGCACCTCCGATCGGGTCGGCCAGGGCACCGGACCGGAGTCCGACGCGGTCCGACTCGAACTGCAGGCGGATTGTTACGCCGGCGCGTGGGCCAACCACGCAACCACCGTGCCGGGTGCAGACGGCCAGATCCTGATCCAAGATCTCACCCAGGCGGATATCGACGCAGCCTTGGAGGCCGCCTCGCACATCGGGGATGATTATATCCAGGCCAATCTGGGTTCGGGCCAGGTGGACGAGTCGAGCTTCACGCACGGCACGTCCGAGCAGCGACAGAAGTGGTTCACGACCGGCCTGAACTCCGGAGATCCGGCTCAGTGCAACACCTTCGATACCAACGACCTGGGCTGACCCCCCGCCGCCGGGCGGGCATCCCTCAGCCGCCGGCCGAGCATTCCCCAGCCGCCGGCCGAACGGAGTCCAGACCCCCACTACTCCGCATCTTCGGCTTGGGCAATATCGCTCAGCGACACCGGAAACGCCAGCGGCCGGCCGGCCAGCGCGGCCAGATCTGCCGCTTGAGGTTCGATGTCACCGCTACAGAGTCGCCCCACGGCGTATCCACAGACGCGGCCCTGGCACCAGCCCATACCGGCGCGGGTCACCAGCTTGACCAACCGCGGACCATCGGCGAGCAGGTCGCGTTGGGCGGCCTGCACCTGTGCCAGCCTCACTTCTTCACATCGACAGATCAGTGTCTCGGGGGTGAGGTGATCCGGCCAATCGTTCGGCACCGGATGGGCTCGATGCATGGCGGCAGCAAAACCACGCCAGGCCCGGACCTTTCGCTGCAGCGATACCGCCAGCGCGGAATCGACCGGGACGCCCACATCAGCTGCGATGGCCAAACCGGCCAATTGTCCCTCGCAGTCAGCTTTTGCCGCGCCGCCAACTCCCGTTGCCTCGCCGGCGATCCAGACGCCGGCGACACTACTGGATTGGCGATTGTCGACAATCGCTACCAACGACCCATCCGCATCCACCCCGGTTTCGACGCCCACTGCCAGGGCCAACTCCAGCGAAGGAGTGAAACCCCAGCCGAGGCCGACGGTATCGACCTCAACCGTTCGACTGCGACTGCCGTCGCGGTGAGCGATGGTGGCGGCGGTAACCCGGTTCTGACCAGCAATCCGGTTGACGACTGTGCCTTGATAGAAGGGGATCCGATACTTGGCCAGCTTGGCCGCATAGCCACCCGCTTCGATCAGCTTTCCCGGCAACACCCCGCCGGCGGTTACCAAATCCTTCCGGCCACGCCACCATTGCCGCACTTGGTTTGCTTCGCAAATGCCGACCACCGAGGCGCCGGCCGCTGCCAACGCCGTTGCCACCGGCAGCAGGAAAGGCCCGGTGCCGGCCAGCAGAATTTTTGTCCCGGCACGGATGTGATGTTCCTTCAGCATTGCCTGCAGCCCACCGGCCGTCATCACACCAGGTAGGTCCCAACCGGGGACCGGCAACTGCCTGTCATAACCGCCCGGGCAGAGCAGGAGTCGATCGGCGATCACCATCGCGGCGGACCCGCCGTCGGTAACTGCGCCACTGTCATTGCACCGCAGGATGAATCGGCCATCAGCCCTGGTCTGAATCAGCCAGACCTGTTTTCCCGCGTAGTAGGTCACCACACCTGAGGTGATGAGCACGTGCAACTTGTCGAGTAATTCCGCCAATCGGCGGTCGGCAATATCGCCGCGGTCGGCAATATCACCGCGGCCGGCAATGGCGCCGCGGCCAGCAATGGCGCCATGTCGCCAATACTGTCCACCCGGCCGAGCACCGGCGTCGATGAGCACCGAGGGCACACCGGACAAGCCGGCAGTCACCGCCGCGGCCAGCCCGGCCGGACCCGCTCCGACTATGACCAGCGGTGCGATTGCCCGATCCGCATTCACCGCTCAGGTCCGTCTGTTTGCAATCGCATTCCGGGCGCTGCCCGGACCAGGCACGCTCGCTGCCCGGGTAGCGAGTCGACAGTGAGGAGACAATCGAAGCAGATGCCGATTCCGCAGAACAGCCCTCGAGGACGATCTCGCTGGCGGGTGCGGCGCCACGAAGTGATCCCGGCAGCGGTCAGTGCGGCGCCGACGCTCTGTCCGTCGGTTGCCGAAATTGCGACGTCATCGAGGTAGATATCAAAGTTCATGCCGCTCTCCTGAACCGCTGCGCAGCAAAGGGTGTCAGGTCCAGATCCGGCTCTCGGCCGGCTATCGCCTGGGCCATCAGCTTTCCGGTGCCCGCCGCCAATCCGATCCCGGCCCCCTCATGACCACTGACATGCCACAAACCGGGCACCAGTGGGTCTTCGCCCATCACCGGCAAATGATCCGGACAGTAGGGGCGATACCCGGAGTAACAGCGAATGGCGCGCATTTGGGCCAATGTTGGAAAGAGCTTGATCGCATTGACCGCCAGGGCGCGTAAAGCCGGCAGCGACAGCGTCCGGTCGAATCCCACTCGCTCTCTGGTGGAGCCGATCAGAATGGTTCCGGACGGGGTGCCCTCCACGACGGGAGAGGCCTGCAACTGTGCATCAGAGCTGGCCACATCGGCGACGTACTCGGCGGCATAGACCTTGTGCCGCACCATTCCCGGTCTCGGCTCCGTGACCAGCACAAAGCCCCGTCGTGGCAGGACCGGCAAATATCCGCCGGCCAGGTCGGCGACCTCGCCGGCCCACGGTCCGGCAGCGTTGATCACAATAGGCGCGCTGAATCGCCCCTGCGTGGTCAGGACCTCCCCCACCCGCCCGGCAATGGTTCGGAATCCGACAACCCGCTGCCCGCTGGTGACACGGACACCGCGGCGCCGGGCGATCCGGAGTAAGTGCGCGACCACAAGCATTGGCTGAACCTGTGCGTCATCAGGGTAGAAAGTCCCGGAGACCACATCGCGAGTCAGCTGTGGTTCCAATTTGGGCAAATCGTCGTAGCCAACAAATTCGGACCTGATCCCCTCCGACTTCTGCAGCACCGCTAGTTCATTCAGTGCCAACGCGCTGGTAGCTCCCGCCGCGACAACCAGACCGCCCTTGTCCTCGAACTCCCACAGGGCACCGAACTCGGCAAGATCGCCACGCCAGACAGTCTGTGAATACAACGCAAGATCGAGTTCTGGTCCCGGTTCCTTGTCGGAGACCAGGATGTTGCCCTCGCCGGCACTGGACGTCCCCGCGGCCGGCCCGCCGCGATCGATCACCTGTACCGAGAGTCCGGCCTCGCTCAGAAAGTAGGCACATGCAGCACCAATCACCCCGGCGCCGACGATCACGACATCGCTTGTGGTCAAGATGGTCTCATTCTCCGGCAACCGGTTCGGCGACGGGTGGTGCCGGATTGGCCCAACGTCCCCTGACGTGTCCGATGTGCTCCCGCATGAACGCTTGAACGCGAACAACGTCACCTGTTTCAATCAGGTCGACCAACTGGTGATGTTCAGCGGCGGACTGTTCCAACTGACCGGACTCCAACAATGGAACCAGCCCGAAAAGCCGGGTTTGAGAACGCAAGTCAGATATCAACTCCACCAACCTCATGTTGCCGCCGAAGGCGACCAGGGCCAGGTGGAATGTGCGGTCGGCCTCGACATAGGCCGGCAGGTCGTCGGCGCGAACGGCGTCGACGATGGCCTGCGCAAGTTGCCTCAATTCCGGAAGTTGCGCAGCCCCGATAAGTGGCACTGCGGCGGCCACCGAAGGCGGCTCCAGCAGCAGCCGGATCTCGGTGATTCGATCCAGTTCCGCAGCCGAGATCGTGGTGACACGAAAGCCCTTGTTCGGCGCCGCGACTACCAGGCCCTCCTTCACGAGGTCCAACATCGCCTCCCGTACCGGGGTGGCCGATACGCCGAACCTGGCACCCAGGGTCGGGGCGGAATAGACCGCGCCCGGCGTCATTTCTCCGCTGATGATCGCCGATCGCAACGCGATAGCTACTGTTTCGCGAAGATTTGCCTGCCGCTGCAACGGTCGCACGGAGGCGGACCGATTCCGCTGGGCGTCATCGATCACCCGCGGATCCGTCATAAAAGAAAGCCCCGTTGGAACGGATCGTTGGGGTCCAGATGGTATTGGGCGGTTCCGGTTACCCAGGCCCGGCCGGTGATCCGCGGAATGACCGCAGGCACCCCCCCCACCGAGGTGCTCTGCATCAAACGCCCGGTGAACTTGGTACCGATGAAGGACTCATTGACAAAGTCCTCACCAATTTCCAGTTGGCCTCTGGCATGAAGTTGTGCCATCCGCGCGCTGGTTCCGGTCCCACACGGAGATCGGTCGAACCACCCGGGATAGATCGCCATTGCGTGTCGAGAGTGCTGAGCGGTCGATCCCGGCGCCTGCAGGTACACATGATGGCAACCGGAGATCTCGGCCTGTTCAGGGTGTACCGGTCTCGCAGTTTCGTTGATGGCCGACATAATGCTCAGTCCGGCAGTGAGAAGCTCCGCCTTGGCAGCTCTTTCGAACGGGAGCCCGATTTTTTCCAGTTCGACGATGGCGTAGAAATTGCCACCGAAAGCCATGTCGTAATCGACGACTCCCACACCGGGAACTTCCAGTTGTTGATCCAGGGCCAGCGCAAAGGACGGCACGTTGGTAATGCTCACCGAGACCGCTGCTCCGCCTGACACCTCGACCTGCGCGATGACGAGGCCGGCCGGGGTATCCAGCCGGATGGTGGTCATCGGCTCGACGACTTCCACCATCCCCGTTTCCACCAGGACAGTCGCCACCCCGATCGTGCCGTGGCCACACATGGGCAAACAGCCAGAGACCTCGATGAACAGCACACCGAAATCGGCGTCATC
>JBBSUU010000039.1:0-11455 GCA_038234115.1 Mycobacteriales bacterium | reverse complement strand
GCCGGCCGGCCGGAGCCGCGCCGGGAGCGCCACCGGGACGACCCTGCGGCGGACGCGGAACGCCCGGGACACCGCCCGGACGAGCCGGCGCCGGTCGTCCGCTACCGACACCGAACGGGTTGTTACCAACCCGAGGTGGGCGGGGAGCACCGGGTACGCCGCCGGGGCGGGTAGCCGGTCGGGAGTCGGAACGCGATTCAGCGCTGCGGGAATCCGAACTTGCAGCGGCCGGAGCTTCGGTACGTGCGGCCGGGGCGTCGGGACTTGTCGGCGCCGGGCTGCGGAATTCCGGACTTTGCACTGTTGCTGCGGGGGCAGCGGCGACGGGGGCGGCTACCGCCGGCGCCGGCTTGGCAGCTACCGGTCGCGGACCGGGAGCAGCCGAAGGCTTGCTTGCCGTTGCCGAAACCTCCGGTGCCGCGTTCGCCGGCGTGGCAGCCGGAGCCGCTGCTGCCGGCGTCGGCGTACCTGCCGGTGCCGAGGTATCGGCCGATGGTGTGGTGCCTGACGGCGCTGCGGTGGCCGCTGCGGTCGTGGATTTTGCTGCTCCATTAGAGGGTGCAGCCTTGGGGAAGGCGTCGCGCAATTTGCGAACGACAGGTGCTTCCACGGTGGAGGAGGCGCTCTTGACGAACTCGCCCATCTCGCTCAGTTTGGACAGAATCTCTTTGCTGCTGGTGCCAAGCTCTTTTGCGAGCTCATGTACTCGGGCCTTGCCTACCACTGCTCTCCTAACGGTGAGGCAAGGCGGCAAAATGCGCCGAGCCCCTAGTTGTGCCGGTTGGTTCTCATCGCTGGTGCTTCACGGCATGCTCACGATGGGTCGGACCTGCTTCCTTCTTTGTCAGCGACCCCACGGGGTGTGGTTTCGTCTGCGCGTTCTTGCCGCACCACCAGGAGGTGCTGCAGAACCAGTGCGGTGTCGACGGGTCCACCGTCCAGGCGCAGGGCCCGTCCGAAAGCTCGTCGTTTGACCGCGAGATCAAAACAACTCCGGCGAGGATGCAGGTGCGCACCTCGGCCCGCAAGCCGTTTCCGCGGATCGGGCGTCAACACCCCATCCTTGAAGACCAAGCGGAGTAAATCTGTGGCGACGTCTCGCGAACGGCAACCCAGACACGTGCGAACAGGACCGGGGAGATCGACTGTTGTCGATCCGGAGGAACCGTTCACATCAACGGATTGCGCCGCGCTCGCGCCAACATCACACTCTACCTCCCCGCGGCTCACGCGGCGCACCGCGCCTGCCCGGTGTGTGACGCGCGTGTCCAATGCCACACACCGCCGCGTAACCCGTAACCGGCACTCGCCAGAACCATCAGTTCTGGGCATCTCTTCCGGGGTGATCATTTGCCGGCGGCTGCCCTTCGGCATCACTGCGAATGTCGATCCGCCAGCCGGTCAGCCGAGCGGCCAATCTGGCATTCTGGCCTTCCTTACCAATAGCCAGTGACAACTGGAAATCAGGTACCACCACCCGCGCCGCACGAGCTGCGGCGTCGACGACAGTTATCGACAGCGCCCTTGCCGGGGACAGCGCATTCCCGACAAAGGTGGCCGGGTCGTCGTCATAGTCGATGATGTCGATCTTTTCGCCACCGAGTTCGCTCATCACGGCCCGCACCCGAGCGCCCATGGGACCGATGCAGGCACCTTTGGCGTTCACTCCGGCGACCGTGGCACGGACGGCAATCTTGGACCGGTGCCCGGCTTCGCGGGCCACTTCGGTGATTTCGACTGTCCCGTCAGCGATCTCGGGAACTTCCAGCGCAAAGAGCTTGCGCACCAGGGCCGGATGGGTACGGGACAGCGTGATCTGTGGACCACGCAGTCCGCGGACCACGGAGACCACAAAACAGCGCAGTCGTTGACCGTGTTCGTAGGTCTCCCCCGGTGCCTGCTCTGCTGCGGGGATGACACCCTCGACGTCGCCGAGGCTCACCACGACAACGCCTTTGGCATTGACCCGGGAGTCGGCCGTCACGATTCCGGTGATCAGATCATGTTCCCGACCGGCGAAATCCCCGAAGGTGCGCTCGTTCTCGACATCACGCAACCGCTGCAGGATGACCTGGCGGGCCGTCGTGGCGGCTATCCGGCCGAAATCCTGCGGGGTGTCATCCCATTCTTCGCTGAACTCGCCGGGTTGGAGGATCTCCTTGGCCAACACCCGAATGATCCCGGTGCGTTTGTCCACTTCGACCCTGGCGTACTGAAAATGCCCTTCGGTGTGGCGATAGGCGGTCAGGAGAGCGGTTTCAAGAGTTTCAATGAGGGAATCGAAGCCGATGCCTTTTTCTCTTTCGACCGCGTGCAGGGCGGCAATATCGACATTCATCGGTTCTGTCCTTCTGATTGTTCAATTTCTTCTGATGAAAGGTCCTCGGCCGGCGCAGTGTGATCCGAAGGGTCGAGGCCGTCGGCATCGTCGTCGATGAACTCCGCCATCGAAGCGAACTCGGCCACCTCTTCCTCGGAGTCGTCCTGCGACCCGTCTTCGGCTGACTCTGCATCTTCCTCAAGATCAATGACTCTGGCCGGGTCGACAAATCCATCGGACTCCAGGATCGCCGCATGGGAAGCCGGCATCCGGCCGAACTCCACTTCGACCTTCGCCCGGCTGATCGAGTCCAGCGGCACGACGGTTGAGTCCCGGTCGATGAGTAATTCGACCCCTGCTTCTCCGGTGGTGTCGGTAAGAATTCGACGGACCCGCCCCACCAGGCAGGTCCCATCCGACAGTGTGAGGTCGAGCAACCGCCCGCGAGCGCGGCGAAAGTGCCGTTCTTCGGTCAAGGGGCGGCCGATTCCCGGACTGGTGACCTCGAGAGTGTAAGGAGCGGGACCCATCGGGTTGTCATCGGATTCATCCAAAGCGTCCAACTCCGCTGCCAACTGGCGGCTGACCTGCGCTGCTGCGTCCAGGCTAACCCCGTTGTCACCGTCGATGATGATCCTGACCAATCGACGACGGCCGGCGGCCACCACGACCAGTTCCTCGACGTCATAGCCGGCAGCCTCGGCCACGGTCGCGGCCAGCACCCGAAGTCTTCCCTCGTCAGCGCGTCCCATTCGACTCTCCTAGCCTGTGCAGTTGTCGCCCGGTGGTGTCACCCCGCCCGCCCGACAACCGACTTGTTCGAGCCGTCGAAAGTTGGGGTGGTGCGGTGACCGCCGTGACGCGATTCGTGATGGGGGTGCATCCGTGCACCATCATCTGAGTTCCAACGACAGCCTAGCTGTTCCGCAGCGGGCGACCTCCCGCCGATTAATGCACAATGCCGCACCGCAGAATCGCGCACCAGCGACCGTCACAAGGATGGACAGGGTCTGCCGACCCCTCGTCGAGCGGCAACGAACCGCCCAATTGTTCCGGGTGGGCTATCGGGGCTCAAATGCCTGGAATGATGTGAGGGTGCAATCCCCAGCAAGCTCTCCCTTCGGACGCCGCGCTTTCCTGACCGGAATCGGCGGTACCGCGCTCGTCGCGGTTACCGGCTGCGCGAATCCGTTCTCCAGCGCTCCGACCACCCGGACAGTCACCTCCGACGCCCCACGGCCGGTCGATCCCCTGATGACACTGCTGGCGACGACCAGGCTGCACCTGGCGCGCATCGACACCGGCTTGATCGATATCGCTGCCGATCCGGCGGGTCTGGCAATCCTGACTCTGATCCGGTCCGATCGGGCAGCCCATCTTGCCGCCCTCGAGGCCGAGGTCGCCCGCACCACATCGCCGACCTCAGGATCGGCAGTCGCGCCGCCGACGGCGGCCCCCACCGCAACAGTTCCCACCCCCGCAGCTGCCGATATCTTGTCGTTGGTACTGGGCGACTGCGTGACTGCCCAAACCCAATTTCGAGATGGCGTGCAATCCACTTCGCGTTACCGTGCCGCGCTGTTCGGCTCCATTTCGGCCTGCCTGGCCACTCACCGATTGGTACTGCAGCCCTCATGACCACTCCGCTCACCGAGCCGACGGCCCCCGGCACTGTTCCCGCCCAAACAGCGCCCGCCGGCACCGCACCGCCCGGCACCGACCCGGCTTCCACTGCGCCGGCGGCGAGTGTGGGTCCCATCGAGCCGGAAGCGGTCGCCGCACTACAGCAAGCGCTGGCCGCCGAACATGCGGCGATCTGGACGTACGGCTATATCGGTGCTTTCGATAAAGACCAGCTCGATGTGAACCGTATTGCTACCTACACCCAACAGCATGTGGTCACGCGGGATGGTTCGATCGACCTCATCACCGGCGTCGCCGGAACGCCGGTCCGCACCGAGGTTGCCTATGCCCTGCCGGTTGAGGTGACGGATGACCCGAGTACGTCACGCGCCCTGGCTGCGGTCATCGAGTCCGATTGCACCAAGGGCTGGCGCTTTGTGATCGGCTCGACCGACAACGCCTTTCTTCGTGACTTTGCGGTAGCGGCCCTGTCGGACTCGGCCGTACGGCAGACCGCCTGGAAATTGGTCGATCCGGCAGTCACACCGAATCCGCTGGTGCCGTTCCCCGGCGCTTCCACCCCCTGACCGTTCGAGCCGGGCCCAGCAAGGAAAGGCAGGACCCCGGGTGAATGTCAGTCTTGCCGGCCTGCGCGCCATCGAGGCGTTGGCCACCCACGGATCGATGACGGCGGCCGCCGGCACCCTGGGTTACACCCCGTCTGCCGTCTCCCAGCAAATCGCGAGATTGGAGCGGGATGTCCGGCAAGTTCTGATCGAGCGCCGCGGCCGCAACGTCACCCTCACTGACGCCGGCCGGATCATGGCCGAATCTGCCGGCCGGGTGATCAACGAACTGGAGGCAATGAGCGCCCAATTGCAGGCGAACAGCCAGACTGTCGGTGGTGAACTCAAAGTGGCCGCATTTGCCACTGCGGCCAGGGGTTTGTTGCCGCGGGTGGTCCGCGATTTGACCAGGGCCTGGCCGGATCTCACGGTCCTACTGCTCGAAGTCGACTCCCACCGGGCGGTGGATCTGGTGACCCGTGGTTCGGTGGACCTGGCCATCGCCCATGACTGGCAGGGCATGCCGCTGGTGCTCTCCGACGGTATCGCCGCCCGCCATCTCGGAAACGATGTGTCCGACGTTCTCGTACCGGCCGACCATCGCCTGGCCGGCGCGTCGAGTGTCAATTTTGCCGATCTCACCACCGAATCCTGGCTCTACGAACCGGGTTCGGTAGCGCATGACTTCCTGCTCAACGCCTACCACCGCACCCCGGAACCGGCGAGGTTTCGACATATGGTGACCGAATACGCAAGCCAGATCGAGATGGTCGGCGCCGGCCTCGGGCTGGCCCTGGTCCCCCGGATGGGCCGCGGCCCACTTCCCGATGGCGTGCGGGCATTACCCGTGCGCGCTGCTCCGATCCGCCGCGTCTACGGTGTCTGGCGCGCAGCGACCGGGCCCCGCCCGGCGTTGCAAGCGGCCCTTGACACGCTGGCCAGCGCGTCGCGCGACAGCGCCGAACCACCATCCAACACTGACCGGAGACGGTGACCAACCCGACAAAGATCGTTTAGCAAAGGTAAACCGAGCGGGACAGACTTCCGCGCTTGTGCATCAATGCCCTCACCCAGAGGATGGGAACACGTCGCAGCAATGTTTCCCGCTGGGTGGTCCACGCCGAACCGGTCAATCTTGTTTTGGTTTCAAATACATTGCGACCACAAGTCTCTCGCGATTTTGTCAGTTGCACGACCAGAAGTTACGCATTTCGGAACTGCTGGATTGATGCCACCCGTCCTGTGCATGGGAGTAGAACCTTCATGACCTTGATTACCCGGCACGTCGAATCAGCCAGGTTGCGCCGCACCCACCTGCCGGAGCGCTCGCCGCTGATCGGCATGTCGGTTCGCGAAGCAGACCTGTCCCTTCGTCTCAACGGCGCCGGGCACGGGCTCCTTGACACCACGCACTTCGACACCGTCCGATTTGCCCCGCCGGAGTGGGCGCTGCCAACTTTCGCTGCCGCTGCAGCTGACGGCGAGCAGGCCTACTCCGCCTATCGTGGCCACTCCGGCGTCCGGGCGGTCTGCGCGAAGTCCCTGTCGACGCTGATGGGCATCGAGGTGGACCCGGACCGGAACCTGTGCATGAGTACCGGCACCCAGGGCGGCCTGTTCGCCACCCTGAGCGCCCTGGTGGATTCCGGCGACGTCGTGGCGCTGGCCGACCCGGAGTACCTCTTCGTCGAACGAATGCTCCGATTCCTTGGCGCCGAAGTGGTGCGCGTGCCCATGGTCGACACCGCGGACGGACTTCAACTGGATTTGGACGCGCTGGAGGAAGTGAGCCGCAGCGGCATCAAGCTGTTGCTGACCTCCAATCCGAACAATCCCACCGGCGCTGTTTTCAGCGCGGCCACTATCTCCCGCTTGGCCCGCATCGCAATTCGAGATGACTTTCTGGTGGTGATCGACCAGCTCTACTGCCGGCTGGTCTACGACAACATTTCGTTCACCCACCTGGCGGCCGAGCCCGGGATGTTCGAACGGACGGTGTCGCTGCTCGGGGGATCAAAGACCGAATCGCTGAGCGGCTACCGGGTCGGCGTTGTGGTCGCCGGCGCCGACATCATCGATGCCATCGAACAAATGATGGCCATGTCGTGCCTGCGGGCACCGGCCTACGCCCAACACGTCATGACCAAGTGGTTGGTGCAGGATCAGGACTTTGTCGCCCAACGGGTTCTGGAGTTGCAGGCCATTCAGCAAAGCACCGTCGAGCTGCTGCGAACCGTGCCCGGCCTGCAGGTGCAACCCGGCGCCGGCACCGCCTACCTGTGGCCGGATATCTCGGCGCTCGGGCTCAGCGATGTTCACGTTGCCAAGATTCTGCAGGATGAGGCCGGTGTCGTGGTCAGCCCCGGATACCAGTTCGGCCCGTCCGGCATCGGGCACTTTCGAATCTGCTATGCCCGGGAGGAAGTCAGTTGGCATCGAGCACTGGAACGGATGACGGGCGCCCTGATTTCGGCTTCGGGTGATACCCGATGATGGACGCCGAAACCGTGACGGTGGTGATTGCCTCCCCGTTGGAGCCGGAGCACGTGGCCAGCATCAGGGCTGTGGACGATCGTATCGAGGTGCTCTACGAGCCCGAGCTTCTCGCGACCCCAAGGTATGTCGCCGATCATGCCGGTGAACTCCCGGTACTGACCGCAGAGCAGGACAGGCGCTGGCACGAGATGCTGGCCCGAGCCGATGTCAGCTTTGATTTCGACCGGCGCGAGCCGGACTTGGCCACTGCCAATTTTCCGAACCTGAAGTGGATCCAAGCCACCAGTGCCGGTGTGGGGCAGGTAGTTCCGCGTTTTGATCTGGATCTGTCCAAGGTGGTGGTCACCACCGCGGCCGGGGTGCATTCAATACCGCTGGCCGAATTCGCTCTCGCTTCGATGCTCTACTTTGCCAAGGGATTCCCACAACTACGCAAATGGCAGCAACAGCACCGGTGGACCAGATACACCAGCGCAAACCTCGCCGGCCAAAAGGTTTTGGTGGTCGGCCTCGGAGCGGTCGGCAGGATGGCAGCCCACAAGCTTGCTGTTCTGGGCGTCGAGGTCACAGCTGCCGTACGCCCGAATGGCACCAGGCAGGCACCCGGGGTGAGTGCCACCGTCAATTTCTCCGAGATCGACAGCGTGTTGCCGCACATCGATGGGATCATCTTGGCCTGCCCGCTGACTTCTTCGACCGAGAACCTGATCAGTGCAGCAAGTTTCGATGTCATCAAACCGGGTGCCGTGCTGGTCAACATTGCTCGCGGCCAAGTGGTCGACGAGGAAGCGATGATCAGGGCGCTCACCGACGGACGACTCGGTGGCGCCGCGCTCGACGTGGCCGCGGTCGAACCGCTGCCTGCGCAGTCCCCCCTCTGGGAGCTGGACAACGTGTTGATCTCCCCGCATTCGGCGTCCACCGTAGCTGCCGAGAATTCCTTGATCACCGAAATTTTCTGCCAGAACCTGCGCCGTTGGTTGAACAACGAGCCCCTCCTCAACGTGTATCAACCGGATCGGGGGTACTGAAACCACTGCGCAGCACAAGACGCGCATTAGACAGCCGAACCCCGAGCGGGGAACTTCCGGCCCGCCCGTTCGACCGTCAGCGCCGTCGCTGCATCGTTCATTGCACTTGCCCAGTTCTATCCGAAGATCTCACTTCGCAATTCAACAAGGAGTCCCATGCGCACACCCAGGCTTACGGCCGGGATGGCCGGACTGGTCGCCCTCGCCATGCTTGCTTCCGGCTGTTCCTCTGCAACAACCGACCCAGCAAGTTCTGCTGCAGCAGGTGCCGGCACCGAATCCGCCGGCACGCCGGCCGGTGGCACCGAAACTGCGGGATCACAATCCGGCGGTAGCGGCGGCACGCTGAGAATCTCAAATGCCATCACCACCGACCCGATCATCCCGATGACGGTCGACACCGCCACCACCCGGGTGATGGACATGGTGTGGACCGGGCTGGTTCGCTACGACAACACCTTGACGCCGTACAACGCCAACGCTGACTCCATCGAGACCTCAGATGCCAAAACTTTCACCATCACCCTGAAGCAGGACTACACCTTCTCGGATGGAACTCCGGTCAACGCCGATAGCTATGTTGATGCCTGGAACTATTCGGCCTACGGCCCGAACGCGGCTCAGTCCTCGAGTTACTTCAGTTTGATTCAGGGCTACGAGGACTTGAATCCGGCGGCGCCCGAAGGTTCGGAAACCGCGCCGGCGCCAACAGCGAAGACCTTGTCCGGGTTGAAGAAGATCAGCGACTTCGAATTCAGCGTCACCCTCGCCAAGCCGATGTCCAGCTTCCCGGCCATCCTCGGCTACTCGATCTTCTACCCGATGCCGAAGTCCTTCTTCGCCGACCCGGAGACCTACAACAAGCTGCCGGTTGGTAATGGGCCGTACATGATGACGAGTCTGATCCCCGGCCAGGAAGTCGATCTGGTCAAGACCCCGGGGTACACCCACGATGACGCCGGCAAGGCCGACGGCATCAACTTCGTCAGCTTCTCCGAGGACACCGCCGCGTACACCGCGGTTCAGGGCGACCAACTCGACTATGCCCCCGTGCCCACGGCCTACCTGCAGACCTTCCAGGCCGACTTCCCGAATCAGAGCGCCCTGGTCACCGGTACCAGCATGATGGACATGCAGGTTCCGCTCTACGACGAGAAGTACGCCGACCCCAATGTGCGCATCGCAATGTCGATGGCAATCGATCGGGAAAGCATTGTCAACGCGCTCCTACCGGGCGCTGCTACCCCGGCCGACGGCTGGGTCTCCCCAGCCCTTCCCGGCTATCAGGCCGGTGCCTGCGGTGAAAACTGCACGTACAACCCGGAAAAGGCAAAGGAACTCTGGGCCAAGACCTCATTCACCGGTGACATTGTGATCACCACCCTGGCACCGCAGAACACCCTGTTCACCTCGGTTTGCCAGAGCATCACCGACACCCTCGGCGTTGCCTGCTCGGTGAACTCGGTCGCCGACCGGACCACCTACAAGGGGATCGCCCAGGCCTTCGAGGCGCCGGGCCCGATCCGCTGGGGATGGGCCATCGATTACCCCACGATGGAAAACATGCTGGTACCCCGTTTCACCGCAAACGGCTCTTCGAACTGGATGAAGTATGACTCCGCGGAGTTCCAGAAACTGATCGATGCGGCCAACGCGGCCACCGATGACACCGAGGCGGCCAAGCAGTTCAATGCCGCTCAGGCCCTACTCGGCAAAGACATGCCCGACGTGCCGATCTACTTCCAGCAGGGCGCCGGCGTGTGGTCCAGCACCACCCAGGGCCTGGAACTGACCGGCTTTGGCTGGCCGGACCTGTTGAAGGCATACAAGAGCGCCTGATTCTCCGATCAACCTCTTGGAGTGGTGGAGTGCACTTTGCCGGGCCGGTTCTCACCGGCCCGGCATGTGCATTGAAATTTGTCAGTTGGAACAAAAGACCAGTAGGAGACAAAGCGTGGTGACATGCTGAAGTTTGTCGGCAGAAGGCTGCTGCAGTTCATTCCGGTCCTGATCGGTGCCACCATCATCTGCTGGGGTCTGGTGTGGGCGCTGCCGGGTGATCCGTTCCGGGGTCGTTGCGGTCAGGTTGCCTGCTCTGCCCAGTACATCCAGACGATGACCCAGAAGTATGGTCTGGATAAGCCATTACCCGTGCAGTACATGGTCTTTTTGAAGAACATGTTCACCGGAAACCTCGGCCAGACATTCTCCGGTCTGGAAATTTCTGATGTCATCGGACGTGCCTTGCCGGTGACCGCCCGGCTGGCCCTGATCAGCATTGTGATGCAGATCGTGCTGTCGGCCGCCATCGGCATCTACTCCGGTCTGCGCGCCAACGGAGCCTTCGACGTCACCGCGCTCTTCGGCTCGTTGATTCTGTTCTCGCTGCCGATCTTCGTGGTGGCCTTTGTCGCTCAGTACGTCCTGGGGGTGCAATTGGGTTGGGTCAAACCAACAGTGAGCACACAGGCGCCGACGAGTGAGTTGATATTGCCCGCGGCGGTGCTCGCAATAGGCACCTTGGCCACCCTGATGCGGATATTGCGCGCCTCGGTGGCGGAGGGCCTCAACGCCGACTACCTGCGCACCGCCAGGGCAAAAGGCTTCAAGGAATCACGGGTCATCGGGGTCCATCTCATGCGCAATGTTATGGCCCCAGCGCTGAATGTCCTTGGTCTGGAATTCGCCGCACTGCTGGGTGGCACGGTCATCGTCGAGGGAATTTTCAACATCAAGGGAATCGGCGGCTTGATCTATCGAGCAATCCAGGACCGGGAGCAACTCACGGTTTCCACTGTCGTCACCCTGGTCATCGTTTTCTATCTGGTGATCAATCTGATCGTCGACATAGCCTGCGCCCAACTGGATCCGAGGAGCCGAAATGACTGATCCGGTAACCGTCGACGTCGTCGCCGAGATCGAAGAATCGCCCGATCATCGCGGCCCGGTGAGCCGCGCCGAGGCAGAGGCCGCCGACGATCGCAGCCATGGTGTCTGGATTGACGCCTGGCGGACCCTTCGGCGCAAACCGATGTTTCTGATCAGCGTCGGGGTCATCTTCGTGTTGGCACTGATGGCCTTCTTCCCCGGGTGGTTCGCCTCGGGCGACCCCAATAAAGGAGTGCTGGCGCACAGTCTCCAAGGCCCATCGGCACAGGGTTGGTTCGGCTTCGATGTCAATGGCCGCAACGTCTACACCCGAGTGGTCTACGGCGCCAGGGCTTCCCTTACCGTCGGGTTCGCCTGCACCGTCGGCACCACCCTGATCGGCATCCTGCTCGGGGCCGTCGCGGCCTACTCCGGTGGATTCATCGACACCGTTATTTCCCGCATTGCCGACATGCTCCTGGGCATCCCCTTTGCGCTGGCAGCCATCATCGTGTTGAGCACGCTTACCACCTTCCTCACCCCCAACTGGC
>JBBSUU010000038.1:0-11531 GCA_038234115.1 Mycobacteriales bacterium | reverse complement strand
CCACTGGGGCGTATTGAAGGGCGGGTATCGGGGAATAAGGCCGTGAATCTCATATCCATCGTTCCGCTACAGGTCGGCCAGGTAGCTGCCATCCTGGCTTGTGATGCCGGTGCTCAGCGCCCGTTTTGGGCTTCCCTCTCGTAACGAGGGTTGTCGAGTCGCGCACCTAAACATCGGTTGGATGTGGTTCTCCTGCCAATTTCATGGTGTTGCTCTGGGTGCGTAGAGACCGCAGGCCTGTGGTCAGCCCAAAGATGTGGACGATTAGCGTTGTCGCCGGACCAGCCAACTGCGCGAAGATGGCGGCGTCCAGCGGGCGCATCGGAAGCAAAATGAAGCAACCGATAAACACCGCGGTGCCGGTCACCCAGCCGGCAACCATCCGACCGGACTGTCGCAACGCGACCAACGCGGGTTGCAGCATCAACACCAACATCAGGATGACAGACGAGACCGCCAGCAGAGCCAACACACCTCGACCATTGGTGTCGCTCGCTTCGCCGAAGAGCACCCTGATTGCCAAGGGGCCGAGTCCTGCAAAGCCGCTGATCGCGGCGGCTCCCAGAACCAACACGAGCATCAAACCGTTGAGCAAGTCCCGTCGAAAACCGTCGGTGTCGAGGGTTGCAACCGCGCGGGAAAGGCGAGGCAGAAAGAGTGCCTGTATCGGAGCCATCATCAGCAAAGAAATCCGGGTCAACACCAGAGCGACGGTAAAACCGGCAGCTAATTCCGGAGCTGCGGGCATCGATGCGGTGACGATCACCGGCGCCAGGTTCGACATCGACATCCAAAGTACGGAGGAAATCAACAGACCAAGCACACCGCGAGTCAGATGCGACCACGAAGGGGCGGGCGACACATCAGATTTGGTGCTGCCTACGGCTGTTGACAGGCTCTCGCGCCGTCCGGGGCGGATGAGGAACATCACGAGCGAAGCCACCATAGGACCGGCGGACAAGACCACGGCGTAGGTGCTCGGGGAGGTGTTGCCGAGCACTGCCAGTAGCGTGCAGCCGGCTAATCGAACTCCGCCGTCGATCATCAGCGACCAAGCGTAGTGGCCGAATCTGCTCTGGCCGCCGAAGATGCCTCGGACCAGGAAAATCAGCGCAGACCCGAAAACTGAAAATCCGATGGCAATCAGTAGGCCGATGTTGTCGTCTAGCACCTGCGGGAGCAGCACAGACGCCAGGGCCGCCAACACCAGCAGCGTTAGCAGGCTCAGCGCCGCAGAAATGGCTAGCATCCGGCGGATACCGGCCCGCGGTTCAGCACCAATCGCGATAGTGTGACTGACCGTTCTGGAGGTCTCCTGTTCGATGGCCGCAAAGACACCCGGACCGAGGATATTCACCAACAGGTAGGTTGAGGACAAGGCCGCTGAGGTTACGGCGTTAAATCGTCCATGCCCAATTACGGAAAGGAATACAAACCCGGAAAGACCGATCATGACTGTGCCGACCGTCATCCACGTCATGACATGGGCTTTGGAACGGGGCGCAGCACCTTGGGGGGTGGACACTGCGTCAGGCTATCCCACTATCCAGCGGCGGCCAGCTGATCAGGCGGATACCGAATCGTGAGAACTCGTGGGATCAGGGGGATGCACCGTTTGGGCTGGGGTGCTAACCAAACGGCCGAACTCGATACCACGGTAACTACGAGCCGCTTATCGCCAACCGGTCAATTGCGGTTTGCTGTTGGATTTATGCTCGAGTATCCGCCTGACCAGCGCTTCTGCCTTAGCCAGTGAATGTGTCTGGCTCAACTCACTATCCACAAATTCAATCCGGCCGAAGCCAATGGATTGCTTACGGCCTCTTCGCAGCGATTCTTCTGACGTGGATCGAGTCCAACACCCAACCAGCTTTGCGATACGCAAGATATATCAGGCCCAAGAGGGTTGGACGGGTCTCGGTGTACGGATGGCTGCCGAGTTTGATCAGCGATGCCAGGTAACGGCGTATTTCCTATCGTGAAGGACGTGCTTGAGGACAGGCAGCAGGAGACGCCGTCAAAACTTTGTGCATCCACCGAAACTGAGCCACCTTCGTCCACCCTGGATAATTCGGTCGGCGAGCTTGCGTGGCGAAGCCATATCACCCCGTACCTCGACGGCAGTTGCCCGATTTACGCACCTGCTGGCTTGTGCACGCCAACCCCGGGTTGAGCGATCCGGAGCGCAGCTTTGAGTCCTTCATCCACTCCTTCGGGCAGTGCACCAACCGACCAAAACCTCAGATCCCGTGATTCATCACTGATGACGGGGACGGCTCCTACTGGCGCCACCACCCGGTAGCGCACATCAAAGTGACGGGTCAGCACACCGAGACTGCAGGTGATCGGGTGGACATCCAGGTGAATCGGCGCCGGGTCCAGGATCAGCCCGTCGATGCCGGATTCTTCGGTGGCT
Organism: Mycobacteriales bacterium; assembly: GCA_038234115.1. Lineage (GTDB taxonomy): Bacteria > Actinomycetota > Actinomycetes > Mycobacteriales > Nakamurellaceae > Nakamurella. The sequence goes on along the minus strand of JBBSUU010000038.1, from coordinate 9,115 downwards.
TCTCTGAACGCCGCTCCGGCCACGGTCCTATCACCGGGTTCGCAGTGCCCGCCGAGCTGGAGCCACCGACCCACCCGCGGGTGCAGGGTGAGCAGCGTTTGCGAGCGGTCGGCCGATAGCACTACCGCGCTGGCGGTCAGATGGCCGGGCGCACAGGAGCGAGCGGTGGCATCCGGCCGGGCGGCCAGAAAACCCAAGAAGGCATGCCGCAACGCATCCTGGGCGGCGTTCGGCGGCGTCCAGGCGGTGAGCACTCGGACCGCATCCTCGTGCAATTGCGCATGCGTCATCAGCGGGACACCAAGGCGCCGGGCACCGGTGGGCGCGGGCTCAACGGCAGCAGCGGATAACCAACGGCAATGGCGCCCAGCGGCGTCCAGTCCGATGGCACCTCCAGTGCTTGCGTCACCACATCCGGCACGAACATGGTGGACGAGATCCATGCCGACCCAACACCTACGGCGGCCAACGCGACCAGCAGGGCCTGCACGGCGGCGCCGCCGGCCACCGTGAACATCCTGATTTCGGCGTCACTTCGTCGCTGGTCCGGATAATCATGTCGCCCGTCGGCGGTGATGAACGGGACGATGATTTCCGGTGCGTTGTAAAGTACTTGACCGCGCCCGACTCGTCGTTCGATCCGCTCCGGTTGCCAACCGTCGCCGGTCAGATCGGCCTTCCAGGCCTGCTTCATGGCGGCGAGCAGGTGCTCCCGCCGCTGCAGCACATGCACGAATCTGACGGGTTTCGTGTGATGCGGCGCCGGTGCGGTCAGGGCCACCCCGGCCGCCGCCGCCAGCACTGCCGGATCCACCGGGCGGTCGGAAAAGTCGCGGACGGTACGGCGGATCAATACCGCCTCTCGGCGGCCCTGCTCGATCGCCAGATCGGTGCCGAGTCGGAAGAGGTCCTCCGCAGCCGGTCTGATCAGAGTTGTGGCGGTGGTGTTCGGCCACTCGAGTGGCACCGGCGTCAACCCGCGCAGCACCGCTACCGGCACCGCGGACAGTTTTCCCTTTACCAGGTCGGCGGCGGCGGCCATTTCATCCCCGGTGGCCACCTGGGTCACGACCAACTCGTTGCCGAATTCGTCCACGCCGCCGCGGTGATCCTGAAGCACCTCCACGCCGGCCGCCCCGATCGCCACATCCAGGACCCCGGTACGCCAGGCCCGCCCCTGAGTGTCGGTGATGACCACACCGATCTTTTTGTCGCGCTCGGCGAAGAACGCCACGATGGCCGCTGCGGAGGCGTCGGGATCAAGGGGAAGCAGGGCGATTTCGTTGTTCCGTACATTCGAGGCGTCGATGCCGGCGGCGGCCGCGACGAGGCCGAGGTGGTTCTCCACGATTTTGGTCTGGCCGACCTGCGCGACCAGGCGAACGGTTTCTTCGTCGATCAGCGCGCGCCGGAAAGCTTCTCGTTGTTCGGGGTCGGTCGGTGAAGCGACCAGTCGGCCCTCCACCTTGGAGACGGCTTTCGAGGTCACCAGGAGAACGTCGTTGTTCTGAATCCAGGGCGCGGCTTCCCAGATGGCGCCGGCGAGGTTGTTGCCCGGCCGGAAATCGGGCAGCCCGGGAACCGGCAGGATTTGCAGCCCGCCTGCCGCCGGCGCCGGCGCGATGGCGCTCATCGGGCCATCTCGACACAGGCCGCGACCATGGCTGCGGTAGCCGCCGGGTCTGTCATCAGCAGCGGTGCCTCACGCACTCGCAGGCCGGGTAGCTCGAAACCTTCGCCCTCGGCAACCAGCCAGCCATCCAACAAACCGCCGCTGGATCGAGCGCCGTAATGGCGGCCGACCGCCGCCGCGGACGTCTCGACGCCGATCGCCGTCAAGCACGAATCGGCATGGCCGCGAACCGGGGCTCCGCCGATGATGGGTGATACTCCGATCACCTTGGCCGGGGTGGCAATCAGCGTCTCCCGGATACCCGGCACGGACAAAATGGTGCCGATCGAAACCACCGGATTGGACGGCGCCACCAGGACGAGGTCGGCGCCGACGATGGCCTCCAGGACACCCGGCCCGGGACGCGACTCCTCGGCGCCGATCGCGGTGATGGACAGCGCCGGTAACGCCGCGTGGTACCTGATCCACCACTCCTGAAAGTGCAGGGCCACCAATTCGGTATCGGTCCCCGAGTCGGCAGCGGAGTCGGGAAGTTCGACGACCACATGGGTTTCCACCCGCTGATCGGTCATCGGGAGCAACGTGACGCCAGGTTGCCAGCGCTGGCACAATGCTGCCGTTACGGCCGAGAGGGGATAGCCCGCGTCCAACATCCGGGTCCGCATCAGGTGGGTGGCAAAGTCCTTGTCGCCCAGGTTGAACCATGGTGCCTCACCGCCGTAGGCAGCGAGTTCGGCTGACGTGGTCCAGGTCTCGTCGGATCGACCCCAGCCGCGTTCCAGATCGGAGCCGCCGCCCAGTGTGTACATGCAGGAGTCGAGATCGGCAGCGATATGAACGCCGTGCAGGCGAATGTCATCAGCGGTGTTGACCACTGCAGTCAGCTGATGTTGAAAATCAGCCGGCGTCGACCCGAAAGGCTCCAGACCGTAATACGTTTTGACACCGAGCAGAAATTTTGCGCCGCCAATACCGCCGGCCAGAACCGTAATCTTCACCTTCGGAATCCTTCCATGTCCGGCCGCAGCGACCGGCATCGCCGGCCCCTGGGCGGATCCTCGTCACATCGCGTCGACAGAATCGTCCTCGGCTGAGTTTGTTACCGCCAGAATTGTTGCCGACTGAGCTGCAACCGCCAGAACTGAGCTGCTACCGCCAGAACCGAGCTGCAACCGCCAGAACTGAGCTGCTACCGCCAGAACTTGAACAGGCCGCTGCCAATGCCGGCGGCGTAGCTGTTGCCGCCGAGTAGTTCGAAAAGCCAGTAGGTCGCGTCGAAGAGCAAACCGGAGGCCTGTGGAACGGAGATCAATACGATCAGAAGCGCGAAGGGTGCCCATGGCTGAAGCGGGCGGACCGCAGCCCTGGTTTGCGGGGAGAGATACGGCGCGATTACCCCCCACCCGTCAAGCCCGGGGACCGGCAGAATGTTCAGGATTGCGGCCACGAACTGAATCAACGCCAGGAACGAAAGCCCATATCCCAACGGGTTGTTGATGGATCCGGCCAAGGCGGCCAAGGCAATGCCGAGTACCAGGTTGGTGGCCGGGCCGGCAAGGGAAACCAGCGAATTCCACCCACGCGTTCGTAGTCGGTGGGTTTCGATCAGCACCGCGCCGCCCGGCAGTGGAATGCCGCCGATCGCCAAGATGACCAACGGGAGCACGAACGTCATTGCGGTATTCGTGTATCGCATCGGGTTGAGTGTCAGATATCCCTTGGCCCGTACCGAGGTGTCGCCGCCACCGAAAGCGGTAGCGGCGTGCGCGAACTCGTGCAGGCACAGGCTGATCAACCAGCCGCCCAGGACCAGGAGGAAAACCCATAGCCCGACCGGGGTGGCGGCAGTGGCCGCGAGCAGCCCGGCAATAGCGGTGACAACAACAATTAGCGGAAATATGAAGGGACCGAAGGAGGCGCCACCGATGCTGCGTTTGCGCGGTCGGGGGGTGGAGCCGAAGGGGGAATAGCCGGAAGGTGATGTCACTTCATCATTGTGCGCTGTTTCATTGCCAATCATTTCCCGGCCGCGGTCCCCCGCTTGGCCTAACGTCTTGACCAGCTACTTTGATGTTCCGGTCGCCGGTAAGACCTCATTTTTGGCACCCCATCCGGGTCTATAGCAGAGGTTGAGGCTTGACGTGCAGTAGGACACACCTGTGTAATCACATGGATGTAATTTGCTCACGCTTCGATCCGCCCCAAAACACGGGTCAAGCACCGGCGGTCAACGGTCGCCGAAAATATTGATTTGTTACCCGATCGGCCTCAGTGATCACCTGCTTAGAGATCCGAGGCCGGCGAAACGGAAGGAATTTGCTTGTGACGAACCACGCAGAGCTGGGGATGCCGGACTTCGGCAATGCTCTGTCGGGCTCGCTTACCGGCTTGCCCAGTATGGTGGGGGACTTGCCGGGCGATGAGCCCGATTGGCATGGCCAGGCGCTGTGTGCGCAGACCGACCCGGAAGCTTTTTTTCCAGAAAAGGGTGGGTCCACCCGAGATGCCAAAAAGATCTGCACCGGCTGTGAGGTACGAGCCGAATGCCTCAGTTACGCGCTCGCCAACGATGAACGCTTCGGCATCTGGGGCGGTCTTTCCGAGCGCGAGCGCCGTCGGCTCAAGCGACTGGCCGGCTGACCCTTAAAGATCTGGAAAGAGGCCGGATTGCTGGAGTTTCCGCCAGCAATCCGGTCTCTTTTCATTTATCCGTGGGTGAGCTGGGCCACCAGGTGCCTGATCAGGTTTGGTCGGCGACGTCGCCAGGTCAGGGTAGCGACACCGTCAGATTAGGACGATTGACGTCCTTGACGATCACTCTGGCAATGTCGAAAGTGCTGGCGTCATCGGAAATCGCGTCCGGGCCGGGGGCCACCATCAGATCGGTACGGCCGGCCGGCGCCGTCATGTCGATGGTGATTGCGCTGGCCGCCGAGGCGGTCAGATTGACGACCCAGCTCTGATCACCCAGGCTCAATTTGATCTGGGAAGCTCCGGTGGCCGAGGTCAGCACCAGGCTGACCGATATGCCAACCGGCGTCGAACGGGCATTGTCCAGGGTCAGCGCAGCCGTGGGTCCGTTGGTTGTCCAGAGGGTTTCCTTGGAGGCATTGACCCCGAGGGTGACGTCCGGCCCTGGATAGAGGAAAACCGGGCGCAGCACGGCATCTGCAGCACCGGCAAGTTCGGCGGGGGTGTAGGCCGCGGCCAGTCGAGTCTTTTCGGTGGCCAGCGAGAAATAGCTGTAGCGCCCATCGATGCTGGTCATCAGTGGCTCACCGAGCAGGTTGGACAGCGAAGTCTCGATCCCGGCACCGGAATCGGAATAACGGCGTCGATCCATCATGACGCCTTCGAATGACGTGGTGGCCAGATCAGCGACCAACTGCGGTGTCGGTTCAGTGCCGACCGTTGATGCCCAGTCGACCTCGGCCCTCCCACGGAGGCCACCGGCCGACCATTTCAGTGTCGTCGAGTGCAGATAGGGCTTCAACTGGTCCGTGTAGACCACGCCATTGATCGAAGCGGCCTCCGGAAAGGCCTGGTAGGGGAGTTGAAAGATTTCGGCGCCGGCAGGCAGCGCCGTCTCCAGGGCATCGACCCATTCCTGATCGTTGGCCCACTGCGACTGCACCAGGGCGTAGGCCGGGACCGCCTTGCCGGTGGACTGATCCCAGATACCGACAACCAGAATTACCGCTGCCAGCCCGGCAGATATCACCCGGCCCTGACCGAAGGAGAAATTGTGTCGTCGGGCAAGTCTGCTCACCAGCGCCGCCGCGCCCAAACCGACAGCGGCCAATGCCATGGCTGCGATGAAGATGGAGATTCGGTTCCAGGAGCGAAGCGCGGAAGTCACGAAAGAGACCAGAGTGGCAAATCCGCCCACCGTGCTGAACAGGAACGCAACCAGCGTGAGCAGCGACAGGTAGCCAAACATGGCGCGCAGCCGGATTTGTGGTGCGGTCAGTGCCGGTTTGCTCCGAACCGTGGAGATGGTCCCCAGGCGCACCAGGATGAAGCCGACCAGGACCAAAAAGCCGATGGCACCTATCATCCCGAGGGCGGGACGTTCCCCGGGGAATGGATAGTTCGTGTCGTAGATGCTTCGCAGCCGGGCGAACGGAGCAAATTGGTGTTCCGGCGCGGGCAACAGTAGGGCGGCCAGTTTCAGCGCATAGCGCTCGGACTCGGAGTCATCCCGGACCAATGCACCGAGGTTGTTGCCATGAACTAATGAGTACAGAATATCCGGCAACATATTTGCCACCATCGCGACCACCAGGGCGATGCCGGCGACGGTTGCCCCCAGGAATCGTCGCCAGTTTCGAGTCCGAATCAGTGCTATCAAACCAGCGGTGGCCAGCAGAATGAGCGTGAAGACCGAGAAGTAGGACGAAGCGGTACCCATCAGTGCCAGGATGGCCACGGTGCCGGCGCCGCGACCGGTCAACACACCCCAGATCTTCGCCACCCCGGGGCGAATACCCCACAGTGCGTCACCGCGAATGGCCATGATGATGAGTCCGAGCGCCAGCGGCACCGGGAAATATGCGGCCAGAAACAGATGATTCTCGGCCTTTTCCCAGTGAAAGGGAGCGATGGCATAGAGCACCGAAAGCGCGACGGAGAAGATCTTGGTGACACCACAAACCCGGAAGAACCAGGCGGCGGTGATGGCGGCCAGCGGGAAACCCACCAGGTAGTAGGCATTGATCGCAACGCCGACCTGATCGGTGAACAGGCCCATGAACTTGGCAAAGAACATCGCAAAATTGTCGGCCTGCGGGAAGTCGTGATAATTCTGTCCAACGGGTGTTCCCAGCGCGGGTTGATATTCATACCAGCCTGTTTCGAGAACAGTTTTGAAATGCGCCTGAACGGCGGTGGCATCGTTGAGGTATTGGAAGGGCACGCTGAAGTCGGCGAGCCAGAGTTTCATCGCTCGAACGGTGGCAAAGCAGGTGACGAGGACAGACAGCAGATAGAGGGGAAGATCGGAGCGTTCCCACCAGTTCAGCAGGGCGGGTCGATAGGGGGCGGTTTCTGCCCGAAAAGGTTCGTCTTCCTCGAAATCGGCAGAATCTTCCGGTTCGGCGCTATCTCCAGAACCTGCTGGATCCGGCGCTGATTCGTCGAACAGCCCGCTCTCGGACGCGGACGTGCCATCTCCCCGAGAAACCACAACACTCCTTTAATCCTGGATGAGTCTGTCCGACCCCGGTCGAGGGTAGCGGTAAATCCGGTGGTCCAGATGTGGATTCCCGGTGGGGCACCCAGTGGTTCGCCCGGTCGCAGACCTACTCGCCGTCGTCCTCGTCCAGTTCTTCACCGATGATGGATGCCACCTGCTCGGCGAGTACTTCTTCGATCAAATCCCCCAGGTCACCGGGGTCGGCGGCGCGTACTTCAAGCGGGCGACGATAGAGCACCACCCGGGCTTTGGTGGCCTTCCCGCGCTGATCGACACCGCGCGGCAGGAACCGGGCCAATGGCACCCCGCCGTCCAAGATCACATCGTTGCCCGGAGTCACCGCCCCGGCCGGGAGAGCCGGCACCTCGTCAACGGCGAATTCAACCTCTGCCAATTCCGACGGCCACCGATTCTCCACCGCGGCCACTGCCGCCAACACCAGTTGGTCGAACTGTTCGGCCCGCGACCGTGCTGCCGGTAGATCTGCCGGTAACAGCGGGGTACGTAAGCCGCGGCCATGGCGATCCCGTTTGGTACGCCCGGCCCGGGGAGGGCCGGAGCGTGACCCCTCGTCGACGGCAGATACCGCGAGCCGGTCGACCCGGCCGGCGTGAGGGGTGGGGGATGTCACGGCTTCAGCGTAGGGCCTGGCGGCCGGGTGCCGAAGTCGCCCTGTCGAAGTACCGTCGAAGGGCGCCGTGACAAAGTTTGCCCAGCGAAGTTTGCCCTGCGGAGTTTGCCCAGCGGAGTTCGCCCAGCGCTGGCTCGGTCGATCAACCGGTGAAGTCGACCTTCCAGACCGTGTAACGGGCAGCGGCGGGGTCGGCGGTGGCCGGGCCTGGCGCGATGGTGAAATCTGAGATCCCGGGCGCGATGGTGACGGTCAGGTTGACCAGCACAGGTGCGGCCGGGAAGAAGTTCCGCGGGTCCTCGGTCGGCTTGTTCGCCGGATCAGCTGGCAACTGGACAATCTGGTCGACGCCGCCAAGGGTCAGGGTGGCATCAGCTGCTCCGGTGCTGGATGAAAGCTCGAGCTGTAGTTGAACCTTGGCCGGCTCGGAACGATCGTTGACCACCTGGAACCGCCCGCCGCCCTGATCGGAGTACCTGGGTCCGGGAACAACGGTCCCATTAACTGCACTGGCAATGTCGGGAGCCGGTACCAGGGCCGGATCCACCTGGCGCAGAGTCGACGTGGGATAGGCCACGATCGGGCTGGTAAGGGTTGACGCACGAGCGGTGAGCTCGGCCGCCGGTGTCTTTGATCGAAGTTGGGTCCGGAACGCCAGCAGGTTGAAGAACGAGTAACGACCATCAGTGCTGACGGCCGCCGTCGGGCCGGCTATTTCGGCGAGTTGCAGCTCCAGCGCAGATGTGTCGTTGCCCGCGCGTTTTCGATCCACCGTCAGGCCGGCGAAGCCGATGGTGGCCAAATCGGTGAGCATTTGCGCGACCGGCGCATCAGTGACAAAACTGGGCCAGTCGGCGGCCGGGCGGCCTCTGATCGACCCGGCCGACCACCGCAGGGTGGTGGAGTGCAAATACAGTCTCAGCTGATCGGTATCGGACACCTGGTTGACGGAGTCTGTTTCCGGAAACTCGACATACGGCAACTGGAAAACCATCGAACCGGCGGGCAGTTGGGTCTGGATCGCCTGCACAAAATCGTCGTCGGAGTGCCAGGACGCCGCGACCTGCGTGTACTGCGGTATCGCTTTGGCGATGTCCTGATCGGCGACCCCGATCACCAATACCACAGCCGCAATCAGAACGATCGCCCGAGTCGGGGAACGAGAACCGTTAGCTCCGGCGCGCCGGGACACCCATCGCTTGGTCCCGGCATCGATCACGAGTCCGACAGCGGCCAGGGCCAACAGGGCAATGACAATCGACATCCGGTTCCAACCCCGGATATTCGGGGTGAAAAAGGAAATAACGGTAGAGAATCCGCCGACCGTCGCGGCAAAAAATGCCACCCAGGTCAACGCGGACAGCTGACGCAGGGTGTCCCGTCGGATTTGCTGCTCCGGTGTGGGGACCGTCGTCCTGGAGCGGTTGCCGATGAATTCGACCATCATCACCAGCAAAATCAGGAACCCGGCGGTGGCCACCAATCCCAGCGCCGGGTTTTCCGACGGCAGCGGGTAATTGCTGTCATAACGGGCCCGGAAATCGGCGAAGAGCGAAAGCGGATGCCCGGGCGCCGGCAGTACCAGCGAGCTGAACTTCAACGCATAGATCTCGCTGGCCACACCATCTCGGCTGAAACCGGCCAGGTTGGGACCGTT
>JBBSUU010000037.1:0-11572 GCA_038234115.1 Mycobacteriales bacterium | reverse complement strand
TGTCGGTGCCCGTTAAGACGCACTTCTATCCGGCCGATCACCAACCGGCACTGGGGCATGAATATCAGTTTGATCTGGACGGTGTCGATGGCCCCAAAATGGTGGGCACCACGGCCGCGTTTTTGACCGAGCGCTTCGGCATGGATAGACAACGCCGATTGGCGGGGCCAGTTGGCGCGCGAGGAGTCCGGTGTCGCCTCCAAGCCGCGTCCTTCGGTACAGTTCGGGCAGTGAAACATGTCCGATCCAAAATTTCCTCGTTCACCCCTGCAGTCCTTAAAACCGAAATTCTCGCTGGTCTGGTGGTCGCGCTCGCGCTGATCCCGGAAGCTATCTCGTTTTCCATCATCGCCGGAGTTGACCCGAGGGTCGGGCTGTTTGCTTCGTTCACCACTGCAGTTACCATCTCGATCGTCGGCGGCCGGCCGGCGATGATCTCGGCGGCTACCGGAGCGGTGGCGTTGGTGATTGCGCCACTGGTGGCCGCACACGGGTTGCAATATTTGATCGCCACGGTGCTCTTGGCCGGTCTGATACAAATCGTGCTCGGACTGCTGGGGGTGGCAAAACTGATGCGGTTCATCCCACGAAGCGTGATGATCGGTTTCGTCAATGCCTTGGCCATTCTCATCTTTGTCGCACAAATGCCGCAATTGATCGACGTGCCGGTTCTGGTCTACGTGCTGGCCGCGGCCGGACTTGCGATCATTTATTCGCTGCCGATGCTGTCGAAGGCAGTTCCGTCACCGCTGGTGGCCATTGTGGTCTTGACCGTCCTGACAGTCTCGGTCGGAATCAATGTGCCGACAGTGGGGGACCAGGGTGCATTGCCGGACAGCCTGCCGGCGCTGCTGCTACCGGATGTACCTTTCAGCTGGGAAACATTCCAGATCATCGCTCCGTTTGCTCTTGCAGTGGCTCTGGTCGGGCTGCTGGAATCGTTGATGACGGCAAAGCTCGTCGACGACCTCACGGACACCAAGTCCAACAAGACTCGTGAGTCCTGGGGGCAGGGGGTGGCCAATATCGTCACCGGCTTATTTGGTGGGATGGGCGGCTGCGCGATGATCGGTCAGACCATGATCAACGTCAAAGCCGGTGCCCGGACGAGGCTCTCCACGTTCCTGGCGGGCGTGTTCCTGCTCATCCTGGTCGTCGTGCTGGGCGACGTGGTCGCTCGGATTCCGATGGCCGCGCTGGTCGCGGTGATGGTGATGGTCTCGATCTCCACCTTCGACTGGCATTCCATTGCGCCGAGAACCTTGAAGCGCATGCCATATAGCGAAACTGCGGTCATGCTGGTGACGGTGGCCGTCACGGTAGCCACCGACAACCTCGCTTACGGCGTCATTGCCGGCGTCATCGTCGCCCTGATGCTCTTTGCAAGGCGGGTTGCTCATCTGGTTTCGTTGTCCAGTTCGCTGTCCGAGGACGGTGCCACCCGCGTCTATACGGTGCGGGGGGAGCTCTTCTTTGCCTCGTCAAATGATCTGTACAGCCAGTTCGATTACACCGACCCCGTAGAGCACATCCTGATCGACCTCAGCGATGCGCACCTCTGGGATGCCTCGACCGTGGCGGCGTTGGATTCGGTCACCGCCAAGTTCACTCGCCATGGTAAGACGGTCGGCATCATCGGACTGGACGCCGGCAGCGCCGAGCGGCATGAACGGCTCACCGGGCAATTTGGCGCACATCAGTGACCGCCCGAAATGAACGACCAACGCTCACCCTCTGGGGAGTGGTACTGGACGCCCCGGACGCCAATGAACTCGCGATGTTCTATCAACGACTGCTGGGTTGGCCACGGGAACAGGATGAGCCGGGTTGGGTCAAACTCCGCTCACCGGAGGGAGCGACCGGACTGTCTTTCCAGACCGACGACGGTTACGCACGTCCGGTCTGGCCCACCTCCACTGCAGCGGATCAACGCATGATGGTCCATTTGGATATCCGCGTGGCCGACCTCGGGGCAGCCGGCGAATTTGCCCTTTCCATCGGTGCGGTACGGGCCGATTACCAACCGCAGGAAGGATGTACGGTCTTCTTCGATCCGGCCGGCCACCCCTTCTGTCTGTTCGAGAATTAGCCGTCGCCACATCGGGGAAAATGTGCCTGCTCGTGGGTCAAGCCGATTTCGTTTTCTTGGCCGCTGGTTTTTTGGCTGCCGGCTTCTTCGCCGGGGTTTTCGAAGCGGCCGGTTTTTCCACAGCCTCCGCGTTCCCACTCTTTTTGGCGACGCTTCGTTGCAGCGCTGCGAGCAGATCGAGCACCTCGGCGTCCTCATCCTCGGACTCGGGGGCTTCATTGGTAAATGCTTCGCCGCCCTCGAGTTTGGCGTCGATCAGTTGCTGCAACTCTTCGCGGTAGTTGTCGACGTGATCCTCCGGATGAAAGTCGTCGGCGAAGCTATCGACCAGGGTTCGGGCCATTTTGCTCTCGGCCGGGGAGATGGTGATGTCCTTGTCCAGCGAATCGAAGCTGCCCGCCCGCACCTCGTCCGGCCACAGCAGGGTTTGCACTACCAGCACGCCCTCCCGCACCCGTAGGGCGGCAAGGCGGGTCTTCTGTCGCAAGGCGAAATTGACGATGGCGATTCGGTCGGTGTCCTGCAGGGTCTCCAACAACAACACATATGACTTCGGTGACTTGCCGGCCGGCTCCAAGAGGTAACTCTTGTCGAACAGGATCGGATCGATCTGCTCGGACGGGACAAAGCTGAGCACCTGGATTTCTTTGTCCGTATTGGTGGGCAAAGACTTCAGATCCTCATTGGTGACGATGACGATCCGGCCGTCGTCGGCCTCGTAGGCCTTCTGGATATCGGCGAACTCCACTTTTTCGCCGTCCAACTCACAGACCCGGCTGTACCGAATCCGGCCGCCATCGGCGCCATGAACCTGATGGAAGCGAATATCGTGATCCTCGGTGGCCGAATACAGCTTCACGGGTACGTTCACCAAGCCAAAGGCCAGTGATCCAGTCCAAATAGGTCGCATAACTCATGATGACGCCTGAGTCTGGACAGTGCCACCCCGGCGCGCAGATTATCCGGCTGTAGAGCCACTCTCGGTATAAAGCTGGTTCAATATTTGAAAACGCGACGGCTCGGCTCCGCTGATGGGAAGGTGAACACGGCATGGCATATCTTCGTTGTGATTTTTTCTCCGACGTGCTCGGACTCAGTACTTCCATGTCGGTGATCCTGCCGCAGAACACGTCGACCCAGGTCGGGATGCGGGGCGAAGTCGGCGACGAGGCACCTCCGGTGTTGTATTTGCTGCACGGATTCAGTGACGACGACACTTCCTGGGTACGGCGCACCTCGATCCAGCGGTATGTCTCGCCACTCGGATTGGCCGTGGTCATGCCACAGGTACATCGCAGTTTCTATGCAGACGAGGTCTACGGCAACAAGTACTGGACCTTTCTGTCCGAAGAGTTACCGTCGATCGTCAGCTCGTTCTTCAATGTCTCCACTCGTCGCGAGGACACTTTCGTTGCGGGTAACTCCATGGGAGGCTACGGGGCCTTCAAGTGGGCGCTGCGGTACCCGGACCGGTTTGCCGCGGCAGCAAGCATCTCCGGGTCCCTGGGGATGGCGACCCGAGAGCGCGGTGGCGACCCGAAGAAAGAGCTGTTCGATCGGATCTTCGGCGTGGGGCCGATCGAGGGCACCGACAATGACCTGATCCATCTGGTGGACATCTTCGATCACACCGCTCACCTGATGCCCGAGTTGAATATGTCCTGCGGCACCGAGGACAACCTGATCCAGGAGAATGAGAAGTTTCTGGCCTCGGCCAGAGAGAAGGGCATCAACCTCCGAGCCAGTTTCGGGCCCGGCGAGCACGACTGGGACTACTGGGATCTGCGGATCAAGGATGTGCTGGACTGGCTGCCATTGCCGCCTCGGTCGGCGGTCAAATAGGTCGCGCGGCGACTTTCTCCTAGGCTGGTTGGGTGATCATTGCTACCCACAACGGAACTTTCCACGCCGATGACGTGCTCGGAGTTGCCCTCCTGACGCTGCTCCACCCCGACTCGACGGTTATCCGCACCCGCGACGAGGAGGTGCTTGCCACGGCTGACATCGTGCTCGATGTCGGTGGCAGTTTCGATGTGCCAGCCCGGCGATTCGACCATCACCAGCGCAGCAGCGGCGCCCGGGCCAACGGGATCTTGTATTCGGCCTTCGGACTGCTGTGGCGTGAGTATGGAGTGCAGTTTTGCGATGGTGACGCCGCGGTGGCACGACGCATCGACAATCGACTGGTGGAGCCGATCGATGCGGTGGACAATGGCCAGGACTTATACACCCTCAACGACTTTGGCGTCGGACCGTTCGATATCTCTGCAGTACTCGGACTTTTCAATCCACTGGCCAGCGAGGAGTCCGAATCCTTCGATGGCCAGTTCCTGGTCGCGGTCACCTTGGCGCAGCAGGTGCTGATCCGGTTGCGGGCAAAATATCTTGCCGACGAAGCAGCCGAGCGGCATTTCCTGGAGCTGTACGCCACCAGCCCGGATCCACGCTACGTCGTCCTGGATAGATTCGTCCCACACGGCCGGGTTGCTTCGCATCAGCCGGCGCTGCTGTACACGGTATTCCCCAATACAAACGGTGGCTGGGCCATCCAGACTGTGCGACCGCACGGCTCACAGTTCGGTTCCCGCAAGGCTTTTCCTGAATCCTGGCGTGGCCTCAGCGGTCCCGACCTGACCCAGGAGACAGGCGTGCTGGATGCGGTTTTCTGTCACAAGGCAGGTTTCATCGCCGCCGCAAAATCCAGGGCCGGCGCAGAAAAGCTGCTGCAGCTGGCGGTTTCGGCCTGATCAGTTTGCCTGGACGGGTACTGCCGACCTGCTCGAGTCCATCAACTTCTCGGCCAGCACCTGCATCATCGCCGGCGCCACCGGCATCGACCACAGACGGCCTTGCGCATACCGGCAACCAAGTCCGTTCAACTGCAGGAGTTGCGCTTCGGTCTCCACGCCTTCGGCGATCACCATGAGATTCAACGACCGCGCCAACACCAGGATGGCTTCAACGATCTTGTAATCGCTGTGTACGGTGCCCATATCGGCGATGAACTGCTTGTCGATCTTCAGCGCATCCACCGGTAGGTGCTTGAGTTGGGACAATGAGGAGTAGCCGGTTCCGAAGTCATCGATGGCCACGTGCACCCCGAGGCGCCGTAGCGAAATCAAAGACTCGGTCGCACCCGGCACATCACTGACGAAGGCACTCTCGGTCACCTCCAGCCCCAGCGAATCTGCGGTGATCCCGGCATCCAGGAGGATCCGACGTACGGTGTCGGGGAAGCTCACCTGGCTCAACTGACGGATCGTGACATTGGCCCAGACCCGGATCTGGGCCCAGCTGGATGACTTCTGCCGCCACTGAGCCAATTGGGCACAAGCGCTGCGCAGTACGTACTCCCCAATCTCAGAAATCAGCCCACTGTCTTCGGCGACCGGAATGAAACTCAATGGCGGCACCTCGCCGCGTTGCGGTGACGTCCAGCGCAGGAGTGCCTCGATCGCCACGACCCGACCTGTGTCCAGATCGATTGTTGGCTGGTAGGCGCATGAAAACTCAGAGTTGACCAGCGCAAGACTGAGTTCAGCTTCCAAACTCAAGCGCTCGACAGCACTTTCGCGCAAATCCGGGGTGAACACGGCGACTGAATTTCGGCCGGCGCGCTTGGCCGCGTACATCGCCAGGTCGGCGTCGCCGATCGGATCCAACGAGTACGCACCATCCTGCCCGCGATAGCTGGACACGCCGATACTGGCTGAAAGAGAAAGCGTCCGGCCGCCGATGTTCATCGGGGCCTGCAGAGCCACGACCACTTCACGAGCCAGCGCCTCGGCTTCGGCGGGGTTGGTCAGGTTGGGGCACAACATCAGAAACTCATCCCCACCGAACCGGGCAACGATGTTTCCCGACCCGGCGCACTGGCGTAACCGGGACGCGACCGTCCGCAGAAACTCGTCCCCGATCAGATGCCCCAACGTGTCATTGACGAATTTGAACTGGTCGAGGTCGATGAACAGGACGCCAATACTGGATCCGCGCGCTACTGCCCGAACGGTGGCAATTCGCAGCTGGCGGAGAGCTTCGACCCGATTGG
The DNA here is from genome assembly GCA_038234115.1 of Mycobacteriales bacterium. GTDB lineage: Bacteria > Actinomycetota > Actinomycetes > Mycobacteriales > Nakamurellaceae > Nakamurella. The sequence continues at coordinate 5,435 of JBBSUU010000037.1, read as the reverse complement.
TCAGACCGGTCAACGGGTCTCGGGTAGCGGCGGTTCGCAGGTCGCTGATGTCACGAGCCCTGGTGATCGCGACTTCGGCCAAGTTCATCCATCGGTCCAGCTGCTGCAATTCCGTCACCGTAGGCTGCCGGGCTTCGCGGTAGTAGAGCGCAAATGTGCCCAGCACGTTCTCGTCCGAGGCAACGATGGGCACCGACCAACACGCCCGAAGGTTGTGAGAGGCGGCCAATTCCCGAAATTTGACCCACCGGAAATCGGTCTGGATGTCGCTGACGATCACGGTCATGCGAGTGTAGGCCGCCGTGCCGCAGGAGCCCTGCGTCGGTCCGATGGGCGTGCCGTCGATGGCATCCAGGTAGCCCTGCGGCAGACTGGGCCCGGCCCCGTGACGGAGGACGTTTCCGTCCAATAAGAGTACTGAGCACAGCGTCTGCGGCATCGCCGCTTCTACCGCCTTGGTCAGGGTGTGCAGGACGATGGGTAGCTCGGAACCACCGACGATCATTGCCAGCAACTTGCCGGTGGCGGCAAGGACCGATTGCTCCTGCTGGAGGTCCAGCACAGCCTTGTGCTGCTCGATCAACGCCATGGCGTGCTTGGCCGTTTGATGCAGCGATCTCAGATCGCTTTCGGTTGGTGTGCGTTCGACCGTGTCCCAGACGCACATTGCTCCCAAACTGAAGCCCTGGGAGGTGATCAGGGGGACCCCGGCGTAAAAGCGGAGACCGGCTTCACGAATCGCCGGAAACCGAGCTGCAAGCTCCGGTTCGGCCAGCGCGTCCTCGATCACCAGTGCAACGGCAGTACTGGCGACCAACCCGCACAGGTCGTTCTCCGCGCCGCTGGAGGTGCCGGCGGCGGAGCCCAAGGCAGCCTTCACCCATACCAGGTTGTCCGAGGTGACGCTCAATTCTGCGTAGCGCACACCGAAACGATCTGCCGCGCTGGACATCAGATCGTCAAATACCGTCGGCGAGATGGAATCGGAAAGCACAAAACTCGACATGGCAAGCGGAGTGGATGCTGCCGGCGCCCCCGGATGAGGCGGGTGATCATCCTCCCCGGAACCGTCCCAGATCGCCATGCCATCCTCCGGAACCTCGCTCGCTCGTGCCCTTGTCATTCGGTAAAACCTGACGTGACGACCGGGGCGTCATGTATGAACCGCCCAGTTTGGAGCTTTTCACCCAATTGTATGCATGCAGGATACGACTAATAGTGCCTAGCCGAGCTTACGAGTTGCCTTCAATCCGGCCATTGTCCGGTCGAGCTCGAATTCCGAATGCAGGATCGCAAGCCCGAGCGTGAGCGCTCCTGATCTGGTGGGTACGCAACGAAGACCACCACGGCCCCGCAGCAGTGGCTGTGCACCCGGCCCCAGTATTTCGTCCATCCAGCCGCAGGGCGCTGCTTTCCGCCGACCATCGAGGGTGACCAGGTCACCCCCACTCGGTCGGCAGTCGAGGGCAAACTGCCGACCGATCAGCTCCAGAATCGGAGCACCGCGCAGCATCACATTCCGGCGAGCAGCCAACGGTGAGCACATTTGCACGTCCAGTTCTGCCGCGACCATTTCCAATGCCTCCACTGCCATCAGGGTCACAAGCGCGTCAGCGTGAGCGGCCTTGCCGAAGTATCGATCGTCTCGAACTCCTTTGTAGGCAACAATTTCCAACCGATCGCTGCCTTCATCGATGACTACCTCCGGCTGGCCCGGCCGACCCTGGTATCGATGAACCCGGGAAGCCAGCAGATACTCGACGTTGACCGGATGGTGAAAGCTCATCGGTCCATTCTGTCGAATTCTCATTGCGCGGGCTTGACTTGTATGCGTACATATGTTCGATAATGGTGCGTGGCGACTTCCTGGTACCGAAATGAGGAAATGCCGACCCGGGTCCCCAAAGGCGCGATGGGCCGCATTCCGGTGATACTGCGCCTGGTGCTCGGCGACAACAACGAGGAGTGGTGGCCCGGTCACGCCATCCGTTGGACCCAGGGTCATGTGCTGGTGGCGTGGCAGGACACGCCGGGGGACGCAACCACCGTCAAACATCTGTGGCTTCGCGCCGAGGACGTCAAACGCAAACTCGCCAGGTCACCCACGGCCCCGCTGCGCCCGCATCGCGACCCGAGCCTCAAGCACGGCTATACCGCGTAATCCCCCCAGGGGGCTTCGCCATGAGAATCGGAGGAACCGGATACGGGCGCTGTGCACCAGGGTTAACCAGCCCTGGATCTCGGCACCGGTGCGGTCCAACCCCGCCACAATGCCAACAACCTGAGTCCGCAAATTCCCAGCGCACCAAGAGCTTGCACCCCGATACCGGTCCATCCGAGTTGGTAGGCCGAAACCACCGCAACCGAGCCCAGCACCCCGGGGATGGCGTAGAGCTTGGAGTCGCGAGCAAGCACCGATGGTGTCTCGCCGGCCAGCAGGTCGCGCAACACGCCACCGCCGATTCCGGTGATAGTCGCCAGAATCACGGCTGCGAGTGGGCCGACCCCAAAAGCAAGCGACTTCGCTGCGGCAGCAGCACAAAAAATTCCAAGCCCCACTGCGTCGAGTGCCTGCACGGCCAGTCGGAGCTTGGCGACCTGTGGGTGGAAGAAGAACGTCAACAGCGCCGCAATCAGTGGCACCGCCATCCACCAAGTATTTCGCAGCGCCGCCGGCGGCACGTCACCGAGCAGGACGTCCCTGATCAACCCGCCACCCAATGCGGTCACAGTGGCCAGGACGGCCATGCCGACAATGTCGAACTGCTTGCGCACCGCCAGCACCGCACCGGAGAGCGCGAAAGCGAACAGCCCGATCACATTGAACGCAATTTCTATCTGGGCCACCTGCACAGCAAGGATTGTCCACTACTTCTGAGTCGTGCCGTTCATCATCATCGAGCCGGCCCCCGGACTTGAGGTGTCCAATGGTGGCGGATTGTTGACGTCGAAATCGGGGCGCTCACAGGTGGCACCAACTTCCGGAGTTACGTACTGGTTCTGCCGTAACGCGTGGAGGAACTGGGGGAATCGTTCGTCATCAACGGAATCCAGTGCCAACTGATGGCCCCAGGACTGCAAACTCAATGTCGACGCCAACCCCGGATAGGGACTCACCACCAGGTGGGACTGTCCATCCACGAGAACCGCCAGCGCTTCCAACTCGTCGGGATCGATAGTGTCCGGGTTGTAGGCGATCCAAACGGCGCCGTGCTCAAGAGTGTGCACCATGTTTTCGTTGCGGACCGCTGTGGGGTAGGCAACTCCGTCGCAGGCCGCCCACGTTGCATCATGGGGCCCACCAACCGGCGGATATCGGTCGTAGGCCACCCGTTGCGGCGCTTTGACGTGCGATTTCACCTGATAGTCAGCGGCGCTGCCGATGTACATACCATCGATGTTCTTCGATGGATCCTGGTTGTCAGCCGTTGGATAGAAATCCTGATTCTGACCGGCTTCCGCAACAGATGTAGCACTCGGTGGCAGTTGGGTGGCGGCTCGGGCGGAGCCGGGTGCAGTGGAAGTACACGCGGCAAGCAGGAGGCCGGCCGAAGCTGCTGCGACAACCGTACGTTGGCCCCTGATCATCGAGCCCCCGACCGTTCCCGGTGACGGGAGTTGAAATAGATTGAAAACTGACCTGAATGAGTATCCCAGGACCAGCCGGATGCTCCGAACCGAGGATATCCTTGTGCAGATTGTGGTGGTCGGCGCCGGCGCGATGGGGCTTTCGGCCGGCCGTGTCTTGGCGGGGCGCGGGCACCAGGTCCAAGTCGTCGAGGCACATCAAATTTCTCACGGTTTGGCGTCGTCCTCTGGCGCCAGCCGGCTGTGGCGGTTGGCCCATGTGGAACCGGAAATGGTTCGACAGGCGCAGCACAGCATCGAACTCTGGCGCCATCTGGAGCGCCGCACCTCCGCTGAGCTGCTGCTGACCAGGGGTTTATTGGTGCGCGGAGCCGAGGCGGGCGTCGCTGCCACGGCCGTGCAATCCCAAGGCGCCCGCATGGATGTGCTCGGTCGGGCCGCGTTGGCATCGCTGTTCCCGGAGCTGGCTCGAGACGAGCGACGGCCAGTATTCTGGCAACCTGACGCCGGTGTGCTACTTGCGGCGAAATCCCTTGCGGTGCAAACAGAGCAGCTCTACGACGCCAGTGGGGAACTCTGCCCGGGGGAGCGGGTCCGCTCGATCGACGAGGGTGAATACGGAGTTCGAGTGCAGACCGATGCCGGTGTCCGGATGGCCGATGTTGTGGTGCTGGCCGCTGGCCCGTGGTCGGGATCCCTGCTGCAGAAGCTAGGTCTGAATGTGAAGCTGGGACCTGTCCTGGAGCAGGTTTGCTATTTCGGCGGCGGGACGGGAGGTGTCGGCGGCGGGTGGGAGACACGGCCCTGTTTTTATGATTGGGGCGATGAAATCGATCCGTTGCGCAAGTACTGCATGCCAACACCGGGTGTGGGCTACAAGATCGGCATCGATCATCAGCTGCGGGATTTCCATCCTGCCGATATCGACCGCCGGCCGTCCGAGGCGCGCACGCGCGAAACCGAAGCAGTTGTGGCAAAAGACTTTCCGGGTTTCGATCCGATCAGCTTGCGGGCGGAGGTCTGTACCTACACCAATTCTCCCGATGACCACTTTATTCTTGACCGATTGGGATCCGTCGTAATCGGCTGCGGTGACTCCGGTCAGGCGTTCAAGTTTTCACCGCTGATTGGTGAGTACCTGGCCGACCTGGCAGAAGGCAGAGCACATCCGGCGCCTGAGTTATTCGGTCTCGCTCGGCTCCAGGAGCACATCGCCGGAAGCCTGGATCCGGCGAGCTGAACCGTGACCTGATTCTTGATCGGGGTGGGCAGTGCCACCACGAATGACGGTTTGCCTCGACTCACGTTCCTGACGTGACGATGCGGACGAGACGTTCCTGCGGGAATGTTGCCCTCGGAATATGCGCGCCTGCAACGTTCCCGCGGGAACGCTTTGCCCAAAATCTAAAGTGGTTTAGTAGCGGCGCCGCCCACGCACGACTGTTCGGGGCTTCTCCTGCTCAGCGAGTGGAATCAGCGCTCTTCAGCCTGAGGAGTGGGTATCTTGGCAGGTCAGGCTGCAGTGTCGGTGGTCGCACCTACGCTTCGCGCAGATCAATCAACGCGGTCCGAGTCGGTGGGCTGCAGAACTTTCAGGGGCGGACATGAGAGATGACTTCAATGTCTTTCGAGCGTATTTTGCCGGTCAATCGGACTATGCCGAAACAGCTGCCGAAACCGGGGCTGCGGCGTCAGGCGAGGGACCGTCAATTTCAATCAGGCAGGCTGAAATTGCACCGCCGACGGAAATCAACGAGGGGGGCACCGGACCGGCCCAGTTCGAAGCTGAGTTTGCTGAGTTTGCCAGCCTCCTGGCCGACCTTTCTGCCGGCCTTCATCGGGGCCAG
>JBBSUU010000036.1:0-11640 GCA_038234115.1 Mycobacteriales bacterium | reverse complement strand
TGCAGCAGCGCCGCACCGGCGTCCAGCAGCGCCAGTCCGTCGGCCGGGGTCATGATCCCGCCGACGCCCATCACCGGCAGGTCCGTGTGATCGGTGACAAACTTGACGACCTCACGGGCCCGCACCGTCAACGGCGCACCGGAGAGCCCGCCGGCCTCGTAGGCCAGGCGAGCATCTTTGGCGGCCAGGTGGTCTCGCTTCAAGGTCGTGTTAGTAGCGATAATTCCGGCAACGCCGGAATCAGCGCAGACCGCAAGAACCTCGGCAATGGCGTCATCGGACAGATCGGGTGCAATTTTTACCAGCACCGGCACTGCGGTACCGGTCGTGGCCAACGACGTTGCTTCGCAACACAAGGCAGTCAGCAGTTCCAGCAGCGGTGCTTTGTCCTGCAACGATCGCAACCCGGGCGTATTGGGTGAGGAAACGTTGACGGCGATGTAGTCTGCGTACCGGTGCACCGCGCGCAATGCGATCAGGTAGTCCCCGGTGGCGTCTTCGACCGGAGTCACTTTGGACTTACCGAGCGAGATGCCCAGTGGGACACCGATATTGCCAAGCTGCCCCAGCCGCTCGGCCAGCGCCGCCGAACCTGCGTTGTTGAACCCCATCCGATTGATGATGCCTTCGGAGGCCCTGAGCCGGAACAGTCTTGGTTTCTCGTTGCCCGGCTGCGCCTGTGCGGTAACGGTTCCGACCTCGACAAAACCAAAACCCAACGCGGGCCAAGCCTTTAACGCCGCACCGTCCTTGTCGACACCGGCGGCCAGCCCCACGATGCCAGGGAAATCAACACCGAATACGGAGCGCGGGGTTGCCGTGGAGTGAATCAATCGGCGAAGCACCGCCAGTCCACCCGGTCGAGAAGACAACGCCCCCAGCCATCTGAGCGTGCTGTGATGGGCCACCTCGGCAGCGCCGCCGCCGAGGCGGAAGAGCGCCGGCCTGGCCACCCGTCGATAGCCCAGGTCCACCAAACTCATTGCCCGACGCCCAGGCTTTGGGCCCGGTCCAACTCGGCCGCACGGTCGGCCTGCGCCTGGACCGCGTCGGTGAGAATCTTCTGCAGCGATTGCAGCGAGGCCCCTCCGATACCCGGCCTGGTCTATCCCTCGATACCCTGGAGCGCGGCCGCGGCGCCGGCAACTGTGGTGATGCAGGGGATATCGGCCGAGATCGCCGCCGTCCGGATCTCATACCCGTCGATTCGGGGCCCGGATTGGCCATACGGCGTGTTGATCACCAGGTTCACCTGGCCGGCCTTGATCATTTCAACCACATTGCCGGCGCCCTCGTAATGCTTGCGTACCACCCGCACTTCGATACCGTTGCGGCGCAGCATTTCCGCCGTCCCCTCGGTGGCCAGCACGGTAAAACCGAGGTCAGCAAGTCGCTTGATCGGAAATACCATCGACCGCTTGTCCTTGTTGGCCACGGAGACGAACACGGTGCCGGTGGTTGGAAGCGACCCGTAGGACCCGGTCTGCGACTTGGCAAAAGCCGGACCGAAGGCTGCGTCGATACCCATCACCTCACCGGTGGATCGCATCTCCGGCCCGAGCAGCGAGTCAACACCGGCGCCATCGACCCCGCGGAACCGATGGAACGGCATTACGGCTTCCTTGACCGCAACCGGGGCCCCATCCGGCAGGGTGCCCGCGTCGCCGATCGGTGACAACATGCCTTCGGCGCGGAGTTCGGCGATGGTGGCCCCGGCCATGATCCGGGCGGCTGCCTTGGCCAACGGTCGAGCCGTTGCCTTGGAGGAGAACGGAACTGTCCTGGATGCCCGCGGGTTGGCCTCGATGACGTACAGGGTTTCATCCTTGAGCGCATATTGCACATTCATCAGGCCGCGCACCTTGATCCCCATGGCCAACGCCTCGGTGTACTCGCGCACCTTCGCAATATCGGTGCGGCCCAGGGTGATCGGCGGTAACACGCAGGCCGAGTCACCGGAATGAACACCGGCTTCCTCGATGTGCTCCATCACTCCACCCAGGTAAACCTCGGTGCCGTCGCAGAGCGCATCGACGTCAATTTCGATTGCGTCGTCCAAGAACCGATCCACCAGTACCGGATGGTCATCGGTGATCTCGGTGGCGCGGGCGATGTAATCGGCCAGCGAGGCCTCGTCGTAGACGATTTCCATCCCGCGTCCGCCGAGAACGTAGGACGGTCGCACCAGCACCGGATAACCGATGCCGGCTGCCACCTCGCGTGCCTCTGGGAAGGAGGTGGCCAGGCCGAATACCGGCGCCGGCAGGCCGGCCGCGTTGAGCAGGTCACCGAAGCGTCCGCGGTCCTCGGCCAGGTCGATCGCATCGGGCTGGGTGCCCAGCACCCGCACCGGCAACCTGATCCCGGATCCGTCACGCTGCACGATCATCGCCTCATCGATGATGCCGGCCAGTTTCAGCGGCGTCTGACCACCCAGGGTGACGATGACTCCCGCCACAGTGCCCGACTCTTGTTCGGACGCAATGACTTCCAACACATCCTCGGCTGTCAATGGTTCGAAGTAGAGCCGATCGGACGTGTCGTAGTCGGTCGATACGGTCTCGGGGTTGCAGTTGACCATCACGGTTTCGAATCCGGCTTCACGCAGCGCCATCGCCGCGTGCACACAGGAGTAGTCGAATTCGATCCCCTGGCCGATCCGGTTCGGACCGGAACCCAGGATGATGATCTTCTGCTTTTCGGTTTGCGGTGCGACCTCGGATTCAGCTGCCGGGTCGGTCTCGTAGGCCGAATAGTGGTAGGGAGTTGACGCCTCGAACTCGGCGGCGCAGGTGTCGACGGTTTTGAAAACCGGTCGGACGCCGAGCTTCCAACGCAACTCGCGCACTGCTTCTTCGGTGGCCAGCGATGTGTCGCCGCCCGTTGCACGCAGGGCCGCAATCTGGAGATCGGAAAGCCCATAGCGTTTGGCCTCGCGCAACAGATCGACATCGAGCGACTCGGCGGTTGAGATTGCCGTTCCCGCCGCCTGGATCAGTTCGATCTGGTCCAGGAACCAGGGGTCGATATCGGTCGCATCGTGCACCTGCTCCTTCGTGGCGCCCCAGCGCATCGCCCGTTCGACACCGTAGATCCGTCCATCGGTCGGAACGCTGATGTCCTGGAGCAGCGCGGCCAGATCGTCCGCGGTCGGCTGGGCAATCACGTCCGGCCTGGTCCAGAAGCCGAGAGCTTTCGTTTCCATCGAACGCAGGGCCTTGCCGAATGCTTCGGCGAAGGAGCGACCGATCGACATTGCCTCCCCCACCGACTTCATCGTGGTGGTCAACGTGGGGTCAGCACCCGGGAACTTCTCGAAGTTGAACCTGGGGATCTTGACGACAACATAATCCAAGGTCGGTTCGAAGGCGGCCGGGGTGGCCTTGGTGATGTCGTTCGAGATCTCGCCAAGGGTGTAACCGATGGCGAGTTTGGCGGCGATCTTGGCAATCGGGAAACCTGTTGCCTTGGAAGCCAATGCCGAGGACCGGGAGACGCGCGGGTTCATCTCGATGACGATCATTCGACCGGTATCCGGATTGATCGCGAACTGGATGTTGCATCCACCGGTGGCGACCCCCACCGCCCTGAGCACTTTCAGACCCAGGTCACGCATGTCCTGGTATTCGCGATCGGTCAACGTCATGGCCGGCGCCACCGTCATCGAATCACCGGTGTGGACGCCCATTGGGTCGATATTCTCAATCGAGCAGACCACCACGGCGTTGTCGGCCGAGTCTCGCATCAACTCGAGTTCGTACTCCTTCCAGCCGAGCACCGATTCCTCGATCAAAACCTCGGTGACCGGGGACGCGGCCAGACCGATCGACGCGAGGCGCTCCAGATCCTCCAGGGTGTATGCCATACCGGATCCGAGTCCGCCCATGGTGAAGGACGGCCGGATGACGACGGGTAGACCCAGCTTGGCCACCGTCTCGCGGACCTCCTGCATGGAGTGGCAGACAGCGGAATCCGGTACGTCACCGCCGATTTCGCGGACGATGTCCTTAAAGATCTGTCGGTCCTCGCCGCGCTGGATGGCCGGGATATCAGCGCCGATCAACTCGACGTTGTGTCTGGTCAAGACGCCGGCTTCGTCCAGCGCAATCGCGGTATTGAGCGCGGTCTGACCGCCCAGGGTGGCCAGGATGGCGTCCACCGGGAACCCCAGCTCGCGCTGATCGATGATGACTTTCTCGACGAACTCGGCGGTGATCGGCTCGATATACGTGGCGTCGGCAAACTCCGGGTCGGTCATGATGGTCGCCGGGTTGGAGTTGATCAGGCTGACTCGCAGGCCCTCCTCGCGCAGGACGCGGCAGGCCTGCGTGCCCGAATAGTCGAATTCACAGGCCTGACCGATGACGATCGGACCGGATCCGATGACCAGGATGTGCGAAATATCGGTACGGCGTGGCATCTCAGTTCGCCTCTGGTGTCGCAGTTGATGATGGTGCAGATTTGCTGGCTGCCATCAGGTCGATGAACCTATCGAAAAGGTAGCCCGCATCATGGGGCCCAGCACTGGCCTCCGGGTGGAACTGCACCGAAAAGGCAGGCACACCAAGGCAGGTGAGGCCCTCGACAACACCATCATTGAGCGAGCTGAAGCCGACCTGAACGTCACCGAACTCGGTGGCGAGCGTCTTACCCGCCGGCGCCTGGACGGCAAAGCCGTGATTTTGGCTGGTCACCAGCACCTTTCCGGTGTGGTGATCCACCACCGGCTGATTGATTCCGCGGTGTCCGAACTTGAGCTTGTAGGTCGGGAAACCCAGGGCGCGCCCCAGTATTTGGTTACCGAAGCAAATACCGAACAGCGGTATCCGGCGGCGCAGGATCTCTTTGGTCAATTCCACGGCTGAGTCGGCCGTGGCCGGGTCCCCCGGTCCGTTGGAGAAGAAGACCCCGTCCACACCAAGGGCTTCGATCTGCTCGATCGTGGTGCCGGCCGGTACCACGTGGGTGGTAATACCGCGGGCCGCGAAGCTGCGGGGCGTGTTGGCCTTGATCCCCAGATCCAGTGCGGCGACAGCGAATCGGGCCGCACCGATGGCCGGCACCGTGTAGGGCTCTTTGGTACTGACCTCGTCGGTCAGGTTCGCGCCCGCCATCGCGGGGGTGGCCTGTACTTCGGCCACCATCTGCTGCGGTGTGCTCAGATCCGAACCGGTGAAGATGCCGCAGCGCATTGCGCCGGCGGTACGCAGATGCCTGGTCAAGGCACGGGTGTCGACCCCGGCGATACCGATCACACCCTGCTTTTGCATCTGCCCTGGCAGGGTGTCGGTGGCCCGCCAGTTGGACGGCGCCGGCGACAGATCCCGAATGACGAAACCGGCGACGTGGATGCCCAGGGACTCGTTGTCCTCCTCCACCCAACCGGTGTTCCCGATTTGCGGCGCAGTGGCGACAACCACCTGGCGTCGATAGGACGGATCAGTGAGAGTTTCTTGGTAGCCGGTCATTCCAGTGGCGAAGACAGCCTCCCCGAAGGCGGTTCCGGTGGCGCCGAAGCTGGTACCGGAATAGATCCGGCCATCTTCCAGGACCAGCGCTGCGGGGGTTTTGCTCATGTGGTTGCTCCGTGATTCTTGGTATTCGTAGCCGCTTGCTCGGCTATCAGTTTTTCGGCGGCTTCGGTCCAGGGAATCTGGGCATAGAGGTCGTCCGGCCGGATCCCGCTGTCCACGATTTCCTCGCCCCAGGTCCAGCTCAGTAAAAGGATGCCGTCCGGTGTACCCATGACTTTCCCGGCCACTCCGGGCGCACTGCTGACACCGGTCAAAGACGTTGCCGGAACGAAGATGCCATCCTCGCCAACGCGATCGATCAGCACCCCGGCGGCATACAGATGCAGGGTGGCCTTGGCTCGGCGCCCGACGGTATGGACCACGAGGCGGTCCTGCCAACGACCCGATTTTGTGGTGGAGATATAGACCCCGGACACGTGCTCGGTCAACTCCGGCCCAAGGGCGGCTGGAATGGCCGGCAGCGCCGGGAAAGAGGCCTGGCGCTTACCTCGGTTTCGCCACCCGAGCCACATCAACCCGAAAAACAGAACGCAGACCGCAGCGACGCCGAATGTCCACCAAAACCTGGCCCAGTCCATAGCTACTCCCCCTCCATCGTTGGCTCGCCAGGAGCCCAGCGCCTGCCGGACAACCGGGAGTCACATATCCGACCGTCCAACACCGTGGCGCGACCGCGCAGGAAGGTGGCAACCACCTTGGCGGGTAGTTCCATGCCTTCGAATGGGGTGTTGCTGGACAGGCTTGCCAATTCTGCTCCCCGCACCGTCCAGGTTGCGTCCGGATTGACCAGGGTCACATTGGCCGGCTCCCCGACCTGCAGCGGGCGGCCGTGCCCGACCAGCCCGCCGATCGCGGCCGGCGCCTCGGACATCACCCTCGCCACCCCACGCCAATCGAGCATCCCGGGCCTGACCATGGTCAGGGCCACGATGGACAGCGCGGTCTGCAGCCCCAACATGCCGGGGCTGGCCTGGTCCCATTCGCATTCCTTGTTCTGCACGGCATGTGGTGCGTGATCAGTGGCCACGATGTCGATCGTGCCGCCCGCCAGCGCGGCCCGCAGGGCGGCGATATCAGTGTTGGTACGCAGTGGCGGGTTGACCTTGAACACCGGGTCGTAGCCAACGGCCCTCTCATCGGTGAGCAGCAGATGGTGTGGGGTAACTTCAGCAGTCACCCTGGTGCCGCGGGCTTTTGCCGACGCCACCACGTCGACCGAACCGGCGGTCGACAGGTGGCAGATGTGCAGTCGGGAGTCGACGTGGTCGGCCAATAAGCAGTCGCGCGCAATGATGGCTTCTTCGGCCACGGCCGGCCAGCCGGTCATGCCCAGCCGAGCCGACACATCGCCCTCGTGCATCTGCGCGCCGACGGTCAGCCGGGGCTCTTGCGCGTGTTGGGCAATTACGCCACCGAAAGATTTGACATACTCCAGTGAGCGCCGCATCAGCAACGGGTCGGACACACAATCACCGTCATCGGAGAAGATCCGCACCTGCGCCGCCGAGTTGGCCATCGCGGCCAGTTCGGCGAGTCTTTCTCCCTTCCGCCCGACGGTGACAGCGCCGATCGGCTGCACGTCAACCAGGCCGACCGTTTGACCGAGGCGGAATACCTGTTCGACGACGCCTGCGGTATCGGCGGTCGGGTCCGTGTTCGGCATCGCGAAAACGGCGGTGAAACCACCCAAAGCCGCAGCGGCTGAACCTGTTTCGACCGTCTCGGCGTCCTCCCGACCTGGTTCGCGCAGGTGGGTGTGCAGGTCGACCAACCCTGGCAGCGCGATCAACCCGGCGCCCTGCACCACTGCGGCATCGGCGGCTCTGGGATCGGTCGAGGCGTCGGCGCCGATGGCGGCGATGATGCCGTCGGCCAGCAGGAGGTCGGCAACCTCCTCGCCATAGGGACGGGCACCGATGATCAGGACTGCGGATTGCGGGCTCACGCCGGGATTCCTTTGCTCGACTGATGGGCATGGCTGAAGATTTGTGGTGTCACGCTTGCGCCTCACCGGAGAGCAGCAGATAGAGCACTGCCATCCGAACGATGACACCGTTGGCCACCTGCTCGACGATGACCGACCCCGGACCGTCGGCGACACTGGGGGTGATCTCCATCCCGCGGACCATCGGTCCGGGATGCATCACGATGCCGTGCGGGGCGATGAGTTTGCGACGACGGTCGTCGAGTCCGTATTGGCGGCTGTATTCCCGCTCCGTCGGGAAGAATGCACCACCCATACGTTCGCGCTGCACGCGAAGCATCATCACCGCATCGGCGCCGACCAGCGCGCGGTCCAGGTCGTAGTCGACCGCCACCGGCCAGGAGCCGATTCCCACCGGCAGCAGCGTCGGCGGCGCGACCAGCGTGACCTGGGCGCCCAGGGTGGACAGCAGCAGCACATTGGATCTGGCAACCCGGGAATGAATTACATCGCCAACGATGACGATCCTTTTGTCGGCCACCGATCCGAGGTGTTGTCGCAACGTGAAGGAATCCAGGAGGGCCTGGGTGGGATGTTCGTGGGTGCCGTCGCCGGCGTTGATCACGTGGCCGTCGACCCAGGTGGAGAGTCGATGCGGTGCGCCGGAGGACGAGTGCCGACAAACCACGGCATCGGCGCCCATCGCTTGCAGGGTCCACGCGGTGTCTTTGAGTGATTCGCCCTTGGAAACCGAGGATCCCTTGGCCGAAAAGTTGATCACGTCGGCGGAGAGTCGTTTGGCAGCCAACTCGAAGGAGATCCGGGTGCGGGTGGAGTCTTCGTAGAACAGGTTCACCACGGTGCGCCCGCGCAGGGTCGGTAGTTTTCGAACCTCCCGACCGGCAATGGCCTGGTTGATCCGGTCTGCGGTATCCAGGATGTGCAGCGCCGCGTCTTTGGTCAGGTCGCCTGCGGAGAGGAGGTGGGTGGGGAGCAGACCGGCTACCGGGGTGGTCATGGCGTCCTCTTGAGTTCGACGGCGTCATACCCGTCAACTTCGCTGAGCTTGACCGCTACCGAATCGCCGGCTGCGGTGGGGATGTTCTTGCCGACGTAATCGGCCCTGATGGGCAACTCCCGGTGCCCGCGGTCCACCAAAACCGCTAATTGCACGATCGCCGGTCGACCGTAATCACGCAGTGCATCGAGCGCGGCCCGAATGGTGCGCCCGGAATACAGGACATCATCAACCAGGATCACCGTCCGTCCCTGGACGCCACCGGTGGGCATCACGGTTTCTTCCAGGGCCCGTGGTGCTTTGGAGCGCAGATCATCGCGATAGAGCGTGATATCCAGCGATCCGAGGCCGAATTGGCTGCCGGTGAAGGTGCTGAGCCGCTCGGCGAGCCTGCTCGCGAGCACAGACCCGCGGGTGGGAATCCCGATCAACACCACTTCCCCACGATCGGCGGATTCACCGGTGCGTTCCAGGATCTGGTGCGCGATTCGATCGATGACGCGGGAGATATCCGTGGCGCTGAGCAGTTGCCGAGTTTGAGAAGGCGCCGGGTCGGATGTTGATTCCGCAGCGGGGTCGGCAAGTTGAGGAGATGGTGCGGAGTCCGAGAAAGTCGGATCAGAACTGTCGGCCGACCGGGGGCGTGAAGGTGCCACCAGCAACCTCCTTTCCCGCCTCACTGGACGGCTTTAAAGGATGTTTGCGAGCCCGAGTCTACCCGGCAAAAACTCTTCGATTTACCTGGCCAACAATTACATAACCTAGAGTCATTCGCCCGTACTCTGTGTGATCATAGTTACCGACAGAGATTTATTGGCTTCCCACAGCTCCGAAAGAGTGACTCTTCTCGCAGGAGCTGGACGACCGGACAAGGAAACGTCATGTCGCAAGACTATGCGCGCGCATTGGGTGCACGGCTGCGCGCAATCCGCGCACAACAGGGTATGAGCCTGCACGGTATCGAGTCGAAATCAGAGGGGCGCTGGAAGGCCGTCGTGGTGGGCTCCTACGAGCGCGGCGACCGGGCTGTCACCGTCGCCAAGCTGGCCGAACTTGCCGAGTTCTATGGGGTGCCGGTAGCCGAACTGCTGCCCGATGCCCGTACCACCCGTCGCGGACCCGCAACTCCCAAATTGAAGATTGATCTCCAACGTCTCGGTGAATTGCCGACACACCTGGCCGGTCCGCTGGCCCGCTACGCGGCGGCAATCCAGTCGCAACGAGGTGACTACAACGGCAAGATCCTGACGATTCGCGCCGAGGACCTTCGGTCACTCGCGGTTATCTACGATATGACGCCCGAAGACCTCACCGAACAGTTAATGCGTTGGGGTGTACTTCCCGAGGGATCCGAGCTCAACTGAGCCTGGATAACCGCAGAGCCCCGTCCGCAAGGACGGGGCTCTGCGGCGCTATCGGGAGCTCTGGCCGGAGCGATCCCTTCGCGGGGTCGGGTCCACCCAGCGGACGCAATCAGAGTGCGGAGCCGGTGGCTCTGCAGGGGCGGCCGAGTTCAGGGCTGCGGCGCCTCGCGCGGGACGGTGACCATGATCTGCGCCAGCACCCCGTTGACAAACCGCGGGGATTTGTCGGTGGATAACGTTTTGGCCAGCTCGATTGCTTCGTCGACAGCCACTGCCTCCGGAACATCGAGGGAGTACAGCAGCTCGTAAACGGCGATCCGTAGGATGGCCAGATCCACCGCGGGCATCCGGCTCAACGTCCAGCCTTCGGAATGTTCCGAGAGCAGCGCATCGATGCGTCCGTGATGTTCGGCGACGCCGCGGACGATCTCCTCGGCGTACTCCCCCATTGGCACCGCTTCGGGCTGCTCGGCGCGCTGCGCCATCACGGTGATCGGGTCGATATCGCGCGCGTCGGCGGCGAAAAGCACGTCGAGCGCGCGTTTGCGCGCCTTGGTTCTGGCTGACATCAGCTGTTGACGCGACCGAGGTAATGACCGTCGCGGGTGTCCACCTTGATCTTGTCGCCGGTGTTGAGGAACAGCGGGACCTGGATCTCGGCGCCGGTTTCCAAAGTGGCCGGCTTGGTGCCGCCGGTGGAGCGATCGCCCTGCAGACCCGGATCGGTGTGCGCCACAATCAGTTCCACCGAAACCGGCAGTTCAACGAACAGCACCGACCCCTCGTGAGTGGCGACCATGGCTGCGGAGTTTTCCAGCAGGTAGTCCGCTGCGCCCCCCACCGCGACGGCCGAGATGTTGATCTGGTCGTAGGTGTCCTGGTCCATGAACACGAATTCGGTGCCGTCCTTGTAGAGGAAGGTCATATCGCGCTTGTCGACGGTGGCCGTGTCAACTTTCAATCCGGCGTTGAAGGTTTTGTCGACCACCTTGCCGGTCAGCACATGCTTGAGCGTCGTCCGCACAAACGCAGGTCCCTTACCCGGCTTGACATGCTGAAACTCGGTGACGGTCCAGAGTTGCCCCTCCAGGTTCAATACCAGGCCATTCTTCAAATCGTTGGTCGACGCCATCCAGACTCCCTATTGCGGTTGTTACTGCTATCAGTTCGGCTGCCCTTGTATCGCTGAGCGCACAACGAGATGACGTCGGTTGACGACACCTCGGCGGCACCAACGAGCGCTAGAGCACCAGAAGTTCTTTGGTGGTAAGCGTGAGCAGTTCATACCCTTCCGGGCGGACCACTCCGCTGTCCTCGATCCGGACACCACCGCGGCCCTGAAGATAAATCCCGGGCTCGACGGTGACAACCATGTCGGCGGCAATAATACCGCTTGAAACCACCCCGATGCTCGGCGCTTCATGGATCTGGAGACCGATGCCGTGTCCGAGACCATGCAAAAAGAAGTCGCCGTAGCCGGCGTCGGTGATAAGCGAGCGGGCAGCTTCGTCAACTTCCCTACAGTTGGCTCCCGGCAGGCTGGCCTCTCGACCGGCGGTTTGGGCCGCTGCCACCACTTCGTAGATCTCGCGCTGCCACGCTGCCGGCTCACCCAACACGAGGGTGCGGGTCATATCGGAGTGATATCCGGCTACCCGGGCACCGAAGTCGAATTTCACGAAGTCACCGCTCTGCACCACCGCACCGGTTGGCCGGTGATGCGGGATTGCGCTATTGGCACCGGCAGCGACGATGGTCTCGAACGCCGGGTCCTCCGCGCCGAGCCGCCGCATCCGCTCA
>JBBSUU010000035.1:0-11707 GCA_038234115.1 Mycobacteriales bacterium | reverse complement strand
GATCCATTCCGAGCCAATGTCCATACCGGGCAGCCAGCGGCGCCAACACCGCGCCCAAAACGGTCATAAAAGTGGAACCCGGCGTAGGTGCCCGTCAGCCAAATCCGCCGCCTCCACCTCATCACGGCTGATCCCCAGAATGAACAGCACCGGATCCAAAAATGGTTGGTTCAGGGTGGTATCGGCATGTTCGGCCACGATCGGTTTCGCGTTGAAGGCAATACCCAATCCCGCAGCGGAGAGCATGTCGATGTCATTGGCCCCGTCGCCAACCGCGACCGTTTGATTCATCGCCACCCCCGACTCCATGGCGAACCTGGCCAACGCGCGGGCCTTGCCCTGCCGATCGACCACATCTCCCACCACCCGCCCGGTCAGCCTGCCGTCAACGACTTCCAGGGTGTTGGCCGCAACGAAGTCCAGGTCCAACTCTTTCACCAGATGCCGGGCAACCTGGGTAAACCCACCGGAGACAATGCCGCACCGAAATCCCAGGCGTTTCAAGGTCCGGATCGTCGTCCGCGCCCCCGGTGTCAGCTCCAGACTGGCACCCACCTCATCGAGCACGCCGGCATCCAGACCCTCCAACATCGCCACCCGCCGATGCAGGGACTCGGCAAAATCCAGCTCCCCCCGCATGGCCGCCAACGTGATGGCCTCCACCTCGGCCAGCCGGCCGGTGTGATCTGCCAGTAACTCGATAACCTCGCCCGTGATCAGCGTGGAGTCGACATCGAAGACGATCAGCCGCTTGGACCGGCGGGCCAGACCGGCTCGCTGCACTGCGATATCAACACCGGCCGCGACCCCTATTTCGGTCACGGCCAATCGAAGTTCGGCGTCATCCGGTGCGTTCACCGAAAGTTCCAACCCCGTGACCGGGTAGTCGGCAATCCGCTGGATGGTCTCGATATTGACCCCCAGTTCGCCGAAACGACGAGTCAGATCACCGATCGCCTTCGCCTGCAAGGGCTTACCCATCACCACCAGGACATGCGTTGCGGTTGCGCGCCCGCTGTCCTGGTCGGATCCGATCGATACCTCGACCTGCATCCGAATGGTCGCCATGCCCTGTTCGACGGCTTCCTGAAGATTCTCCGGGTCACCATCGGTCGAAACCAGAACACCCAGTGTCAACTGGCCCCGCACGACCACCTGGTCCACATCCAGGACGTCGACCCGGTAGCGGCTCAGGACAGTGAAAAGCACACCGGTGACACCCGGCTTGTCCGGCCCGGAAACAGTAATCAGAACGGAACTTCTGAGCACAAAATCTCCTTCGATCTAGACGCTGACACACGGAATCCCGCTGCCGGCGAACAGTGCCGGACAGCGGGATTCATGGGTGGAGCTATTAGCGAGTTTCCGGGATCTTGATGTGATCACTGGATTCAAGATCATCCAGCGGTTTCCAATCCCGGTTCGGGTGCGCCTCGTGCTTGAGCCGCTCCACCATATGCGGGTGGTGCAGTTCGAACGCCGGCCGCTCCGAGCGGATCCGCGGCAGCGACAGGAAGTTGTGCCGCGGCGGCGGCGAACTCGTCGCCCACTCCAGGGAGTTGCCGTAGCCCCACGGGTCGTCGGCGGTGGTGATCTCACCGTGGCGGTAGGACCTGACCACGTTCCAGATGAAAGGAAGCGTGGAGGCGCCCAGGATGAACGACCCGATCGTGGAGAAGGTGTTCATGAAGGTAAAGCCGTCGGAGGCCAGATAGTCCGCGTAGCGACGGGGCATCCCGACGTTTCCGAGCCAGTGCTGGATCAGGAAGGTCATGTGGAAGCCGATGAACGTCATCCAGAAATGGAATTTGCCAAGTCCTTCGTCCAGGAATCGTCCGGTCATCTTCGGGAACCAGAAGTAGATCCCGGCGAAGGTGGCGAACACGATGGTCCCGAACAGCACGTAGTGGAAGTGCGCAACCACAAAGTAGGAATCCGATACGTGAAAGTCCAGTGCCGGGGAGGCCAGGATGACACCGGTCAAACCGCCGAAGAGGAAGGTGACCAGGAAGCCCGCGGCAAACAGCATCGGAGTTTCGAAAGTCAACTGCCCCTTCCACATGGTGCCGATCCAGTTGAAGAACTTCAGACCGGTGGGCACCGCGATCAGGAAGGTCATCATCGAGAAGAACGGCAGCAGCACCGCGCCGGTGGCGAACATGTGGTGCGCCCAGACCGCCACCGACAGCGCGGCGATGGCGATGGTTGCGAACACCAGACCGCGGTAACCGAAGACCGGCTTCCGACTGAAGACCGGGATGACCTCCGAGATGATGCCGAAGAACGGCAACGCGATGATGTAGACCTCCGGGTGCCCGAAGAACCAGAACAAGTGCTGGAAGAGAATGGCCCCGCCGTTGGCCGGGTCGAAGACATGGGATCCGAAGTGTCTATCCGCGGCAAGTCCCAACAGCGCTGCGGTCAGCACCGGGAACGCGATCAGCACCAGGATCGAGGTGACCAGGATGGTCCAGGTGAAGACCGAGATCCGCCACATCGTCATACCGGGTGCACGAAGGCAGATGATCGTGGTGATCATGTTGACCGCGCCGAGGATGGTTCCAAGACCACCGACCGCCAGGCCCATGATCCACAGATCGCCACCGATACCGGGCGAGTTTTCGATGGAGGACAGGGGGGTGTAGGCGGTCCAACCGAACGCGGCCGCACCTCCCGGGGTGAAGAAGCCGCCCAGCGCAATGAGGGCGCCGAAGAGGAACAACCAGTAGGAGAAGGCGTTCAGTCGCGGGAAGGCAACATCGGGGGCACCGATCTGCAGTGGCATCACGAAGTTGGCGAACCCAAAAACGATCGGGGTCGCGTAGAACAGCAGCATGACGGTGCCGTGCATGGTGAACAGCTGGTTGTACTGATCGTTGGACAGGAACTGCAGACCCGGTTGCGCAAGTTCTGCACGCATCAGCAGCGCCATGACGCCGCCGATCATGAAGAAGCTGATGCAGGTCACGATGTACATGATCCCGAGGGTCTTATGGTCGGTAGTCCTGAAGATTCCCAGGAATGCTTTTCCGCGTGGGGTGCGTTGGACCGGAATGGGTCTACTCACAACGGGGCGGGGAGCGACGGCGGTCACTTACGGTCCTCCAGTTAATCGGCGCACTGGCAGTCAAGCACTGGCAAGTCAAAAGAGCGTGGAAAGTCTGAATACGGTAAAGATTGGCAACCGATCGCGCACCCGCAAAAGCGAGCGATTCCCGGCTGTTTGAAAGCTTAGTCCGACAATCTGTAGAACATTCGCCGGGGGCGGGTGGGTTGACCCACTTGTGTCCGGAGAGAAACAACCTGAACGGGCCCGCGGGAAGTCTGTCCGACCCAATCAGAACTACCGAAATCGTACCCGCGACAGATGCAAACCGGTTCGTTGAAATGGTTCGAAACACCAAAACCCGCCCGGCGAGATGCCGGGCGGGTTTCGATTTCCGCATGGTGGAGCTGAGGGGACTCGAACCCCTGACCCCCACACTGCCAGTGTGGTGCGCTACCAGCTGCGCCACAGCCCCATGCTGCTCGAGAAGATTACCAAGCCACCGCCACCACTACCTAACTGGCTGGTCAGCGACCCATAACCGTTCTCTGGCAGCGTTTCACCTGCACTTCGTCATGGCGTTGCAGCGCCGGCAAGCAGGGTGGTGAGCCAGTTCACATCGTCGGTGTTGACCCCGACGCCGCCGTTCAGGACCACTGGGGAAGAAACCTGCCCGATGGCAGCTGTCAAGATAGCCGATGCGGCTGTATTTTCCGTCGCGACCAGGGCAGCGTTGGCTCCGGTGAGAATGCACTCAGTGGCGGCCGCGGTAGCCGGCGTCGGGGTCGACCCCTGAGCCGCGGTCAGTTGCTCGACCAATTGCTGGTTGGTCAGGTCCGCGTCGCCGCCCTCGACGGGTTGAACGTCCTTGGCAAAGAGTTGGTCGTGGAAACGGGAGTACAGCCCCGGTTCGCTCCCCAGGTTCTGCGCGACACACATCAACGCACCGGCCGCCCGCGTCGAGTAATCCGGTGATGCCGCTTTCCCATCGAGGAAGGTCAGCAGGTGATAACGGATGGTCAGCTTGCCCTCGTCCATTGCCTGCGCCATCTGCTGCCCGAACTGGCGCTCCAGCGCACCGCAGAATGGGCAGAGCGGATCTTCGAAGACATCCAGCGCCAACGGGGCGGGCTTGGCAGCAGCCGCGGAAACGGTAATCACCCCGTCGGCCACCATGGCCACCGTGGCCCGGGCGCTGCCATAACCCTCATTCTGCGCGGCAGTATTTTTGTTGTTCAGTATAAAACTGAGAATGATCACGGCAATGATGACAACCACGGCGACCGCCATGATGTAGACCTGCGTCTTGTCAATGCCGGATCTGCTGCCCGACTCTCGTCTCGCGGCGTTCTGGGCTGCGCTCTTGGCCGGACCGTTACCGACCGCCGTACGGTCTTGCGGTGCCGGTGGCTGACGCGGTTTCGTCGCTGGTTTCGCCAAGCGTCCGGACGTCTTATTGTCCTTTCCGGATCGCCCTGCCGAATTATTGCGGCCGTTCGTAGCCACGCATCACTCTCCACACTCGTTTGACGACAACTGGTCAGCCCTTGTCCACTATGCCTTGAATTGGCAAACCTCCCGAAAATCTTGAAGCCCCCGAGCTCGAGGTCTTCACTGAACAGTTCGGTGGTTACTGGTAGATGATGTCCATCACGAAGATCGCGGCCGGTTGAGCCGGAACCGCTTTTGCTGTTGCCGAGGCAGGGACCTCGGCCGTGCTCGGAATCTGCAGAAGCACGCGACTGCCGACGGGAATGCCGATCAGGCCGGCCAACTCCGGAATGGTCGACAGGCTTTGGACCTTCGACGGACCCGAGGATTCCCAGGTGGCGCCTTGCTGCGCGCCGGTGTAGTCATAGGCTCCGAACTGCAGGAACACCGGTGAGTCGACCACCGGAGCACCTGTTCCCAGCGCCACGACCTCGGTCTTGATCTCGGTGGCCTCCGGGGTACCGGCCGGCACGGTAATGCCGGTCGGAATGGTGCCGGGAGCCCCGTTGACGACGGGACTATTCGGCATTTCCGGTTGCACCGCTGCGTCGGCCTGACCCATCTGATCCTTTTTCAGAGCGGCGATGACGTCAATGACGAAGACGAGCGTGTCGGTGCCCTTGATGCCGGCCTGTTCGTTGCCGGACGCCCCGTAGCCATCGGACGGGGACAGGGTCAACATCACACGGGAGCCGGCCTTGACCCCCACCAATCCGGTGTCCCACCCGGAAACCACCGACTTACTGCCGAGGACAAAGTCGAAAGCTGTCTTGCCCGCGTCATAGGAGTTGTCGAAGGCGGTGGCGCTGCCCCACACCTGTCCGAGATAGTTGACAATCACGGTGTCGCCGGTCGCGACCTCGACGCCGTCACCTTCAGTGATCGTCTGCCGCTGCAAATTCGGCGGGGGCGCTGCGGCCGGGAAGGTCAGGGTCGGTTTTTCACCGAAAGCTCCACTGGCACTGGGCATTTCGGCGGCCGGAATGGCCGTTCCGACAGCGGTGGCGGCCGGCGTGGCGGGACCGAAGACCGCGCCGGTCGGGCTGGTGTTCACTGCAACCGCCGGCTCGGTGCCGCAGGCAGCGAGCAGGAGCAGCGGCAGGACGGCGATAAAGGGCCGGATACGCATGGATTCCTCAAAATTCGTAGAAGGCAACCGTGCCACCCTACGGGTTATAGCTGTGGCCATTGCCCATTCCGGCAACCGCACCGGGCGCCGCAGCCGCGCTCAGGTGCCAATTCAGGGTGACTGTCCCCCTAAGCTGAGCAGGTGGTCGCCAACATGAAGGTATTCGTCGCGCAGCTGGCCGGTCTGCCCGTTTATGGCCCCGACGGAGAGTCCATCGGCAAGGTGCGTGACGTCGTGTCGGCACTGCGACTGGACCGGCAACCGCCCCGGGTGTTGGGGGTCGTGGTCGATCTCCCCAGCCGCAAACCCATCTTCGTACCGATGCTCAGAGTCACGACCATCGAAGCCAATGCAATCACCCTGGCCACCGGATCGGTCTCGCTACGACGGTTCGAACAGCGACCCACCGAGATTCTTCTGATCGCTCAACTGATGGGCACCAAGGTCACGGTGGCCACCACGCAGGCCGCAGTACTGATCGTCGATGCCGGGATGGAGCAGAGCCGAACCCGGGATTGGTTGGTCAACCGGGTCGCAGTCCGTAGCCGCGGCGCCCTGCTGGGTCGCCGCCCGCCGATCCAGGTGCTGGGTTGGAATGACGTACGCGGGACCGATCTCCACAATCTCACCGGCACCACACCGGCCACCCAGCAGTTGTTGGTCAGCATGGATGGCATGCGGCCGGCAGATGCGGCATCCGTTTTCCGCGATCTGAGCCTGAGCGGGCGACATGATCTGGCTGACGCGCTGGATGACGAACGGTTGGCCGACGTTGTCGAAGAACTCTCCGAGGACGACCAAAAAGATGTGTTGACCCACCTGCACGAGGGGCGGGCGGCCGACATCCTGGGTGCGATGGATCCCGATGATGCCGCCGATCTACTCGGCGAGTTACCGACCGGTCTGTCCGAGCGGCTGCTGGAATTGATGGAGCCCGAAGAATCGGCCCCGGTCAAACGCTTGATGCAGTATTCCTCCGACACCGCCGGCGGCCTGATGACGCCCGGGCCGGTGGTGCTGACCCCGGACGCCACGGTGGCCGAGGCGCTGGCCCGCGTCCGGGCACCCAATTTGACCCCGGCACTGGCTTCCATGGTGTTTGTCTGCCGCCCGCCGCAATCCACCCCGACCGGCCGCTACCTGGGATGCGTTCATACCCAACGGCTACTGCGGGAGTCCCCGTTCGAGTTGGTGGCCGGGGCTTTGGACACCGATATGGCGCGACTGTCGCCGGAGGCCGATATCGAGGAGGTGACCCGCTTCCTGGCCGCCTATAACCTGGTCTGCGCTCCGGTGGTGGACGACGAGAACCACCTCCTGGGTGCCGTTTCCGTCGATGATCTGCTGGATCATCTGCTTCCTGACAACTGGCGCGAGAACGCCGAAAAGCTCATTTCCGGTGGAACGCATGGCTGAGTCCAAACAGCGGCTGGGCCCCCGCCGCTCGTTGGACCAACCCAAAACCACCGGCCGGTTCAGTTTCACTGTCGACCCGGATTCATTCGGCCGGCTATCGGAGCGATTGGCCCGGTTCCTGGGAACCGGCAAGTTTTTGTTCTGGCAGACATTGTTTGTGTTGCTCTGGATCGCGGTCAATATCATCGCCGCTTCGAGCAGTTGGGATCCCTACCCCTTCATCCTGCTGAACCTGGCTTTTTCCACCCAGGCGGCCTATGCCGCTCCGTTGATTCTGCTGGCCCAGAATCGGCAGGATGACCGGGATCGGATATCGCTGGACGAAGATCGCAATCGCGCCACCCAGACCAAAGCCGGCACCGAATATCTGGCTCGTGAGATAGCCGCGCTGCGGGTGGCGATCAACGAGGTTGCCACCCGCGATTACATTCGCGGCGAGGTCGACAAACTGCGGCAGGATCTGGATTCGCTGGCCGACCGACTGTCCGGTGGAGCCGTCCTGGAACCCGCACCGCCAGTTATCCCCGGAACCCGCAAACGCGATAAACCCAAAAACAAGCCGAACCGAGTTACCTCAGCGGCGCCGGTGTCACCGGAGTAGAAAGAACCGCTGTGCCAATCGTTTTGCTTCTCACCTGCGATGAACTTCCGGTCCCCGAATCGGACACGCCGAAGATTGTGGCGGCCCTGACCGAGATCGGCATCGACGCCAGAGTCCTCTCCTGGTCCGATCCCGAAACCGTGAAACTGCCGGCCGACCTGGTGGTTATTCGAACCACGTGGGACTACACCAAGGCGCTGTTGCCCTTCCTGGAAACCCTTCAATCACTACAGCCGGCGCTGCACAATCCACTCCCGGTGGTGCGGTGGAACGCACACAAGGGGTACCTGATCGAGTTGGCCGCCGCCAACGTTCCGGTGGTTCAAACCTTGCTGGTGAGCCGCGGTCCGGTCGCGGTGATGCCGGACTTGCACTTTCAACCGATGCCCACCGAAATCATCATCAAACCGGCAATCGCCGCCGGCGCTACCGGGGTGGGACGGTTTGCCGTCAATGATCCGGCCGCCCTGCTTCACCTTCGCACCTGCGCCGACTCCGCAGACGTGCTGATCCAGCCCTTTGTCGGCAGCATCCACGATGGCGAACGATCGCTGATCTTCTTCGACGGAGTCTTCAGTCACGCGGTCCGCAAGGTACCGGCCAACAGCGACTTTCGGGTTCAGTCCGAATACGGCGGGCAGGTCCACGAACATCTGCCGACTGCGGCCGAGCTCCGCGTGGCGCGAGCCGCCATCTCCTGCGCCCCGGGCGAACTACTGTACGCAAGAGTGGATTTGGTCAATTCCATTGCCGGACCCCAGGTGATGGAACTTGAACTCATCGAACCCGAACTGTTCATCGGTGCCTGTCCCGGCAGCGCGGCCCGCTTCGCCGCAGCCATCGCTGCCCACCTGCCGGACCCTGCCCCATCAGGCGTGCATAGGGTGGGGTGATGACCAGCCCGGAAACGTCCAGTTCCTCTGCCATCCACTCCACTGCCGCCCACTCCCCTACGCCGTTGGCCGGGCGGACCGCCCTGGTCACCGGGGCCGCCGGATCCATCGGCGGCGCTATCGCCCGGGCACTCGCGGCGCAGGGAGCATCGATCATTGCTGTTGACCGGGACGCCGCTGGGCTGGAGGCGATTACCAAGGACCTGGACGCCACGGCTCTAGCCGTCGACCTCTCGGACATCGCCAACCTCGAAGCTGCCATCAGCGAGGTTTCCGGCGACGTGGACATCCTGGTGAATAACGCCGGTGTGCAACATATTTCACGCCTGGAGGAGTTCCCGACCGACAAGTTCGAGTTCATGCTGGCGCTGATGCTCACGGCCCCGTTTGTCCTGACCAAAGCGGTGCTGCCCGGAATGTACCGCCGAAGTTGGGGGCGGATCATCAACATTTCCTCCGCGCACGGTCGGGTCGCCAGCCCCTTCAAGGGTGCTTATGTCACCGCCAAACACGGGCTGGAAGGGCTGTCCAAGGTGATTGCGGTCGAGGGCGGCGAACACGGGGTGACCAGCAACTGCATCAATCCCGGCTATGTGCGAACCCCGATGGTGGACAGTCAGATCGTCGACCAGGCCCGCGAGAACAACATCTCGCCGGACAAGGTGCTAGCCGACATCCTGTTGGCTGCCTCACCTGTCAAACGATTGATCGAACCTGAAGAGGTTGCCGAGGCCGCCGTTTTCCTGTGCGGCCCGGGCAGCGCATCGATCAGTGGTTCCGATCTTGTGATCGATGGCGCCTGGACGGCCCACTAATCAGCGATCGCAGCCCGGATGGCTTCGATACCGCGCTCGGTCAACAAGATCGAATAGTGATTCGTGTCCGAAACCTGTTGCAGATCGACACTTTCCGCGATGGCTGCCAACTTCTCGGCGTCGTACATGCCCGGTGATTCGTTCTGCATTCCGCGCTGGGCCCACAACAGCGTCAATGGCGGACCATCGGGGTTGGCTGCAGCTTTTGGCAGGGCCGCGAGACTCTCCTCCCCCGCCAGCACTTCGGCGCCGTCGGCCCGGATCGCGGCCAGGATGCAGGAGGTACCGAAACTGCCGTCCGCGAGCTGTCGCAGGTCATGTTGGAGGTAGGCCAGTACATAGGGCGCCACCGACGGCTCGTCCAACATGGGGCCGACTGCCGGATGCTTGGCCCAGAAATCCTGATAGGACTGCCGACTCGGAAATGTCACCGACATCCGGTCCATCGCCGGCCCGAGGACGGCGGCCAGCACCGCGTCGATCGGGGTGCTGGCGCTTACCTGCAGGGTAAAGCCGAAGCCACCGTCCACCAGGACCACCCTGTCGAACCTGTCCGGGTGGCGAGCCGCCGCCAGCGCGGCGACAAAAGCGCCCATCGAGTGCCCGACCAGGGTTACCTTGTCCAGGTTTTCGACATCGAGCAGTGTTATCAGATCATCGACATGGGCCGCGAGTCCCCAGGGCCCGACGATGCCATTGCTGTCCGCTCGACCGCGCAGATCCGGCGCCAACATCCGAAAGCCCTCGCCCAACCGGGCAGCAAGCGGCGCGAAGGACAGACCATTTGCCGTAATACCGTGCAGGGCAACCACTGTCCGGCCGCTGCTGTGGGGAGCCGGCAGCTCGTGAACCGACAGGGTCCCGCCATCAACCTCAACTGTGAGCGTCATGTCGGGAGGCTACCCGTGCTGATCACGCTGGGGTGGAAGTGGGCCCGCCTGGCCGCCCGTCGAAGCACCAATAGCACGGCCGGACCGATCACCACCACGGCGATCGCGGTCGTGATGGCCCGTCCCGTATCCCAGGTTGCGGTGGAACTGATCAGCGTGAAAACCACAAACCTATGCAGGTTCTCCCCGATCTCTGCACCGGGGATATACGAAAGCCCCGGGTCCGACATGGTCGCTGCGGTAAGGAACGGCCAAAACCAGAGATTCATCAAAAGCCCGTAGCCATAGGCAGCGAGCACGCCGAACACGGTCAACAACGCGATCTCCGCCGGCCCCCGAATTGATCTACCCGCAACACTTCTGGGGAGCAGACCGGCGATCATCCCGATCCAGGCCGCGCACAGCATCTGGAACGGCAGCCACGGTCCGACACCAGCGGTCAATAGCGCGGAGGCGAACATGGAGGTGCAACCCAGCAGAAATCCGAACCCCGGACCGAATACCCGACCGGCCAGGATCAACAGGAAGAACACCAGCTCGATGCCCTGCACCCCGGCGCCGAGTGGCCGAAGTGCCGCATTGATCGCCGACAGCACCCCGAGCATTGCCAATGCCTTGGAATCCATCCCGCCGTCGGACAACTGCGCGAGGGCGAGCAACACCAGGATCGGTAGTACCGCGACAAAGATATAGGGCGAGTACCCACCGGAGCCTTCGGTCAGCGCGGGCTGCACGGGAATCAGTAGTGGCCAGCCGAACATGAACAGGCCGGCCAGGCTGGTCAACGTCAAGATGGCGACCGACCATGGTCCTACCGGGACGGCGGTGACCCGTTGATCAAACATGATCTACATCCTGGAACCCGGCTCCCCGGGATTGTAGGGCGCGGGCCACTTGGTCAACGGTCAGCCAGGCAGCCGGCGCCATCACCTTCGCCACCTGCGGCGCAAATGCCGGCGAGGAGGCAATCACGTCCGCGGTCGGGCCATCGGCGACGATTTCTCCGGTTGCCATCACCAAGACCCGACCGGCCACTTCGGCCACAAACTCCACATCGTGGGTGGCTATTACGATGCCGCTGCCCCGTGACGCCAACTCCTTGAGTACGGCCGCCAGATTCTCTTTGGCCCGGTAATCCAGCCCTCGGGTCGGTTCATCCAACAACAGCACCGGAGCCTGCGCGGTCAACTGAACGGCAAGTACCAGTCCGAGCCGCTGGCCCTCGGAAAGATCACGCGGATGGGACTGCGGATCCAGCCCCGGCACGATGGAGTCCAGCAGTAGTGCGCAGCTACCCGCGGACGCACCGGACTCTTGATCGGCTGCCGCACATTCGGCGGTCACCGTATCCAGATACAGCAGATCGGCCGCGCTCTGCGGCACCATGCCGATCATCTTTCGGGCCCTCCCCGGCTTCAGCCCTTTT
>JBBSUU010000034.1:0-11722 GCA_038234115.1 Mycobacteriales bacterium | reverse complement strand
ACCGAAACAACACTCGACGCCCGCCCCGCCTGGGCGGGAGCGATAGACACCGCATTGGCCGGCTTGCATCGCGGCGAAAAAGTATGGGCGCAAACACCTCTGGACCGGCGCCGAGGACTGCTGGAGAAGATGCATCAGCTGGTCGGTCAACATTCGCAGGCCTGGGTGGATGCTGCGGCCGGCCTCAAGGGCCTGCCAACGAACTCACCGCTGGTCGGGGAGGAGTGGATCTCCGGCCCATGGGCGATGCTGACCGGGCTTGAAACCCTGGCGAACAGCCTCGCGGCTCTGGAGCACGGCGGGAGCCCGGTGGACGGCTACCAAATGGGAACAGCGCCGGGCGGTCGGGTCACGGTAAAAGTACTGCCACACACCCTTTATGACCGACTACTGCTCAATGGCTTCACCGCCGAAGTTTGGATGAAGCCGGGTATCTCCGCGGCAACGATCCGCAGCCAAGCCGGAATGGCCGAGCGACACCCGGCCGGCACCAACGGTGTCGGTGCAATTCTGGGGGCCGGTAACATCGCCTCCATTGCCCCGCTGGACGTGCTCTACGAGAGATATGCCAACAATCGTGTGGTCGCGCTCAAGCTCAACCCGATCATGGACGCCATGCTGCCGGTTTACCGGGATGTCTTCGCCCCCCTCATCGACCTCGGTGTGCTGGAAATCGTCTCCGGCGCAGCCGATGTCGGTGGCTATTTGGTGCAGCACAAACTTGTCGACCATGTGCACATGACGGGCAGCGCCGTCACCCACGACGCAATCGTCTGGGGGCACGGGGAAGCGGCCGCCCAGCGCAAAGCCGACAACGACCCGCTGTTGAAAACCCCGATCACCAGCGAACTCGGTGGCGTCTCACCCATAATCGTCTTGCCTGGCACCTGGTCCAAGGCCGATCTGAAATACCAGGCTGAGCATGTGGCCACCATGCGACTGCACAACGGCGGCTACAACTGCATCGCCGGCCAGGTGGTCGTGCTGTCCGCCGACTGGCCGCAGAAAGAGGCGTTCGTCGCCGAGATCCGCGCAGCACTGAAAAGCACCCCTACCCGGGAGGCGTACTACCCGGGAAGTGATTCCCGGGTAGTACAGGCATGCGATGCCTATCCCAATGCCGAGAACATCGCCGGCCGGGTACTTGTCGCCGGTGCAGCGGATCGAACCTACCTACTGCAGAACGAGTCTTTCGCCCCTGTTCTCGGTGTCATCGAGCTACCGGGCGCAGACTTTCTCGCCGCTGCGGTGCGCACGGCCAATGACGATTTCGTTGGAACGCTCGGCGTGAACGTCATTGCCCATCCCCGCACCCTCAAGCACCTTGGGCAACGTTTCGAGGACGCGCTGGCCCAACTGCGGTACGGCTGCATCGCGGTCAACACCTGGACAGGTCTTGGTTTCCTGACCGCCGCGGGCAGTTGGGGCGCCTTCCCCGGGCACACCCTGGACGATGTGCAGAGCGGAATCGGCCTCGTACACAACGCACTGCTGCTGCCGGATCCAGAGCGCACGGTCGTCCGGGGGCCATTTCGTCCATCGCCGCGATCGCTGCTGAACGGCGAGATGACGATATCCCCGAAACCACCGTGGTTCGTCACCAACCGCACTGCCGCCGGCACCGGTCGGGCCCTGACGGCTTTCGCCGCCAACCCCAGCCCGCTCAAGCTGCCCGGGATTTTCGCCTCGGCGTTGCGGGGCTAACCCCCGCAACGCAGGGGGTAGCCGCAATTATGGACCAGCTGGTCCATGGGGCCTCCCCAGTTCAACACCATCGAGGTTTTTGTCAGGGTCGGTCGGGTCGGGCACGAGCAGCACAGCTGTCAGCATTCGGGTAAGCCAGTCCTCATATTCCACTGCGCTCCACCCGCAGACGTCGACCAGCCGCTCGAATATCTCGATCGAGGTCAGCGCGTAGATCTGCTCGGCCGCCCGGGCGCTGCTCAGACCTGGCCTGAGCACCCCGAGAGACTCCAGATGTAAGACGGGGCCCCGGGTTCCGGCCAGCCGCTCACGCTCGATGTCGGACACCACACCCGGGAGGCCGCTGTCGGGTGCGGATGCGATTGCTGCAGCGCGCAGCACGGCAAACACCGGCCGAACCCGTTGGTGGATCGTGCTCGCCATTACCGCATAGAGAGCAAGTTTGCCGATGACGTCGGGCTCCTCGAGTATCGCCTGAACCGCCGGCCGATTTAGCTGCGAAATGGGCTGCACGTCGCCGGCAAGCGCGGCGTCGTAGACCAGCTTGGCCAAGCCGGGCTTTCCCCCGGGGCAGGAAATATACAGCGTCGGTACCGCAACCCCCGATCTCTGTGCCACCTCAGCCATGGTGGTGTTCGAGTACCCCTGACCCACCATCAACTCCGTTGCGGCGGCGACGATCCGCTGCTTGGTCGCGTCAGCGTTTTCCTGACGCAACGGACTCGAGTAACCACGCTTCTTTCTACCCTGCATCGACACCATGCGGTCAGTCTATTGACTAGAGGTAGTTCTAGTGAAATGATCGCGATCGTTCCAGTCGGAGGGGGTCGATCGCCGTGTCTTCGCCTCTAAGCGTCGTCCGATCGCTGGCGCAGTTCCTGGTCGGTTTGTATGCCGGCGGCGTGCTTTTCGTTGTGCTGGCCCCGTCAGCAAGCCGCCTACCCGGTCCGGCGTACGTGCGTCAGTGGCAGGCATTGAACACCGACTACGGCCGAGTGATGCCACCTCTGCTACTGACCAGCGTGCTGGCCCTCGTCTCGGCAACGGTCCTGTCATGGTCTGAGGGCGGGTTGATGTTCGGTCTTTGCGCCGGCGCGCTGGTGCTGGTTGTTCTCACCATCGCTGTCACCGTGGTCATGATGGAGCCACTCAACCGCATCGCGGACTCATGGAATCCAGACATGCTGCCGATCACCTGGCAACAGGTCCGGCAGCGCTGGGCGGGCCTTCACCGGATTCGGACGATCCTCGGGGTGGCGGCCTTCGCCTGCCTCACTATCTCCCAGACCATCGATAGCTGAACCACTCTCAGTTCAAAAATCTCAGGAGCGGAAATGATGGACATCAGGACCTCATTCAGCCCGGCCCCACCCCGCGCCCGGCGGATCTGTCTGCTCAGCGCTCTGGTGATTGGATCTGCGCTGGCGCTGAGCGGATGCGGTTCGCAGTCCGATAACAGCGCAACTCCCGCGGCCGGCGACGGCAGCACCACCACGCCAATCGGCGGCAGCACCGTCACGCCCAGTGGCACCAACACCACCACGCCCAGTGGCGGCAGTACCACCACCGCCACCAATAGTGACAGCACTACCGCCACCAGCAGATCGACTGCGTCATCCGGCGTCACCGACTCCACCACCGGGGCTGTCTCGGGCGAAGATTTTTGTGCTGCGCTGGTCGCTGCACAGCCCCAGCTCGACGCGGCGCCAAGCCCCGATATCGCCTTCGTCACGCTGACACTTGACCTGGTGGACCTGTACGACAGCAAGAACGCGACCGATTCGTTGGACGCTTCGAAGATGGATGCGCTCGCCGCGTCGTGCCCCGAGGTCGCAGCGAAAGCCCTGAAGTCAACGGGTAAAGCCAGTTTCGCCGAATTCAGGTGACCCGAAACTGATCGCCAATCCCGACCACGTCGCCCCCGCACATCTCACTACTGATCAGCGACAGCTCTCTGCTGGATGACAACTTCGTGGTCACTGTGGAGGACACTGGAGCGGTGATGCAGACCCGGGTGTGCCGCTGAGATGAAAACAACCCGCACCAGGTTGATCTGGTCGATGGCGATGGTCATCACGCTGTTTGTCGTGTTGGCCGGATCCTTTTATTCGTGGTCGGTGACATCTTCGCTGCGGGCTGCCGCCGGATCATCAACCATCCCAGCACCTGAGCAAGATCTTGTTGCAGCTCCGCCTGCTGACACGACGCCCGTGGAACCGGCCGAATCCATTACCACCCAATCGGTTACGACGTCTCCTGAGGCCGATGCCGCATCCTCGGCGATGCCGGCCGCTGAGCTCGACCTTCCGTCGGCCTCGCTCGGTGGCAGTGTGACGGTAGTGGTGGCCGGCGGCTGTTTCTGGGGAGTCCAGGGAGTGTTCGAACACGTCAAGGGAGTGAGCAGGGCAGAGTCCGGCTACGTGGGCGGCAGTGCGGACACGGCGAACTACGACGAGGTGAGTACTGGTTCGACCGGGCATGCCGAATCGGTGGCAGTAACCTTTGACCCGACGCAAGTCACGCTCGGACAGATCTTGCAGGTCTTCTTCTCGGTTGTCCATGACCCCACCCAGCTCGATCGGCAGGGGCCGGACATCGGCAGCCAATACCGATCTGCAATCTTCGTTCAGTCTGCGGAACAGCAGCGCATCGTTGCGTCCTACATCGCCCAGCTGACACGGGACAACATGTTCTCAACTCCGATCGTGACGACTGTCGAGGTGAACACCGAATTCTTCCCGGCCGAGGAGCATCACCAAGACTTCTTGAACACCCATCCGGACTCCCCCTACATCGTTATCAATGATCTGCCCAAAGTGGACGATCTCAAAGATCTCTTCCCCCAGCTGTATCGCGCCGATCCCGTGCTGATCCTCACCGGCAACTAGTGGTCGCCGCGAAATCAGCTGGGTGACAGCGGGACTGGCCAAGGATGTGCTGAACGCGGCCGGCGCAACGGGAGGAACCTGGAGGTCGTTTCGGCGTATCGGTCGTAGCCGCTGAAACGTTTCCGCAGGGCACGTTCCTCGAATCCGGCCTTGTAGTTCAGCAGACCAAGCAGACCTATGGTCAGGCCCAGCTGCCGCCGGTCGCCAGCGGTGAGAGTCCGGCCGGCGGAGACCAGGAGCAGGCCCGCGTAGATCGGGTGCCGCACCCACCGGTACATGCCGGTGACCTGCAACTGCGCTGAACTGTTGGGCAATGGACTGGCGGTGAGTCCGGCGCCGAGGTTGGTCGAAGCGATCGCCGCTATCACCGACCCTGCAGCAATCACGACACCGCCGAGAATCCGGACGCCGCCCTTGGTCGGCCAGTCCTGGCGTGGGCGAAGGGACAACTGGCCAGCCAACAAGGTGAACTGCGCGGCTACCAACAGCCGGGCCTCGGCCCGGGCATCAGTCGTCATGCCAGCGATAGAAACATTTTTTCCAAGGCTGCGGTGTCGATCGTCTCCTGGCCGCCGGATTCCAACAGGCACTGCTTGAGACCGGTAGCGATGACTGCGAACCCTGCCCGATCCAGGGCACGGCTGACCGCGGCGAGCTGGGTGACGATCTCCTGGCAGTCGCGTCCCTCCTCGATCATCTTCAACACGCCACCGAGCTGACCTTGAGCGCGGCGCAACCGATTGACCACAGCGGTCATCTTCTCGGGAGCAAGCTCGACCATGATTGTTCTCCTGACTTGATGTGTTGCGCCGTCACTTTTCGGAACTGGATGCTGCCGCGGTTCTCGCCTCATCCATGTCAAGCGACGCTACGGCAGTGATGAGCTGCTCCAGTGACGCAGCAGGTAAAGCACCGGGCTGAGAAAACACCAGCACGCCGTCGCGGAAGGCCATCAGCGTCGGAATGGAGCGAATGTTGGCGGCCACGGCCAACTCCTGCTCGGCTTCGGTGTCAACCTTGCCGAACATGATGTCCGGGTGATTTATCGCTGCCTGCTCGAAAACGGGGGCGAACATCCGGCAGGGGCCACACCAGGAAGCCCAGAAGTCAACGAGCACGATCCCGTCGGCTTGGACCGCCTGTTCAAAAGTTTTACTGGTCAGTGATGTGGTTGCCATGACTGCTGTCCTTTCGGTGAATTCGACAATACCCCTATGGGTATCAACACCGATGGTCCGGCGAAATTCCTGGCAGACCATCAACACCGGCTGTATACCCCACGGGGTATAGTTGGATTCAGAGACCCCCTCTGCCAAGGAGCGTGTGCATGTGTCGAGCAGTGAAATGCCGCAAGTGCGGAAAAACGACGTGGGCCGGTTGCGGACAACATGTCGACGCGGTGATGCGCGGCGTGCCGCGCGATGATCGCTGTCCCGGGCACCCCCAGGAAGAGAACACTTCTGGTGGTGGATTTCTTGCCAAGATCTTCGGTCGCTGACACCCCTGTTGCGCCTAGGCTTCACGATGTGGACGACATCACTCCAGGTGAGACCTCGTTATGCGACACCCCGCTGCTCCGACGCATCCGGGAGTCGGTGATCGGTGACGACCAGGTTGTGCCCGGCCCCTACGGCCCGCGGCGGGTCACCTATGCGGACTACACGGCGTCAGGTCGGGCGTTGAGCTTCATCGAGGACTTCGTACGTGATGAAGTGCTGCCCCGGTACGCCAACACCCACACCGAGTCCAGCGGCACCGGACTGCAGACCACCAGGCTCCGCGAGGATGCCCGTTCCATCATCTTGGAAGCGGTGGGTGGCGACGCCGACACCGTGGTGATCTTCGCCGGTTCAGGATGCACCGGTGCCATCGACAAGTTGGTCGGCATCCTGGGTCTGCGGATCCCGGCCGGTCTTGAGGACAGCTACCGACTCAGCGATCGCATTCCGGCGCCGGAGTTGCCGGTGGTCTTCATCGGGCCGTTCGAACATCACTCGAACGAACTGCCCTGGCGCGAGACAATCGCCGACGTCGTGGTGATTCCACAGGACACCGACGGTCACATCGACATCCAGAACCTGGAATCGGAACTGCTGCGTTACGCGGCGCGTCCGTTCAAAATCGGTTCCTTCTCCGCCGCCAGCAACGTCACCGGCATTGTCAGTGACACCCACCGCATTTCGGCTCTGCTGCACGCGCATGGTGCGTTGTCCTTCTGGGATTTTGCTGCTGCAGCGCCTTATGTCGATATCGAGATGTACGGCCCGGAGGGCTCCGACCCGCTGGTCTACAAAGACGCGATCTTCCTCAGCCCGCACAAGTTCATCGGCGGCCCGAGCACACCAGGGGTCTTGGTGGTCCGCCGGGAATTGGTCCGAAATCGAGTTCCGGATGTACCCGGCGGCGGCACCGTCGCCTACGTCAACCCGACAGATCATCGTTACCTCGACGACCCAGCCCAGCGCGAGGAGGGCGGCACGCCGGCGATTGTGGAATCGATCAGGGCCGGACTGGTGTTTCAGCTCAAGCAAGCAGTCGGGGTCCAGGTGATCCGCGCCCAGGAGGATCACTTCCTGCGGCGGGCGATCGCCGCGTGGCAGCAGGAGCCGAATATCGAGATCCTGGGCAATGTCCAAGCCGAGCGGTTGTCCATCGTCTCGTTCGTGATCCGGGGCACCGACGGACGGTATCTGCACCACAACTTCGTGGTGTCGGTGCTCAATGACCTGTTCGGAATCCAATCGCGCGGCGGTTGCTCCTGCGCCGGCCCGTACGGGCACCGTCTACTCGGTATCGATCTGGACCACTCGCGCGCGTTCGAGCGTGAGATCGCCCATGGTTGCGAGGGAATCAAACCTGGGTGGGTCCGCATCAACTTCAATTACTTCATCTCAGAGCCGGTGTTTGTTTATCTCGTCGAAGCGGTTCGGCTGATTGCCCGCGAAGGCGCCCGACTTCTCCAGGACTATCATTTCGACCCGGCCACCGGCCTCTGGCGACATCGCCACGGACCCGTGGAACCGCCGCTGCGTCTGCGACAGATCTATTACGACACCGACGGGGAAATGCAATATCCGCATCTGGAGGACCACGCGCCGGAGAGTGAGCTGCAGAACTACCTGCTGCAGGCTCGGCAAATTCTGGCCGGCCGGCCGGCACCCGGGGTTCAGTCGGGCGAATGTGATCGGCTACCCCTGTCCGAGGATTTCGAGCACCTGCGGTGGTTCGAACTACCGGCGGCCTGCCTCTCAACCTGACAGCAACATCGCCCGGGGGACAATCGCGGTTTCTCGTTGATCAGGCGCAGCCGGCCCGTTGATCCAGGAGCTGCGCTGAGCGTTTGAAGCTCAGTCGATGCCCGTGAACGTCGCCGAAAATAGCCTCGTCGTCAGATATCAAGGTCATTGTTCCCGTTTGACTGGGGTTGTCCCATCCGGCGGGAGGGTTACCGGCACCGTCATCGAGTCGGTCGGTGACAAACCAGCGGCCATCGAACTGCGCGAACTCGATCCCACAATGGGTCGACAGCGAGTCCACTGGTGCGCCAACGATTGCAGTCGCTTCGGCGGGGTCGATGTTTGCCCCGGGTTCTGGAGCGGACTGCGCGCATCCAATCAACAGGAGTAGAAATACCGCGCTGTAGAGGATCCCAGCTCGTAGGTGCCTACGATGACCGCATAATTCCGTAGCCCCTGGCACCCTGAAGGGATGGCACCACTCAGGGATATAGACGAAGGTGATTACTGATGCAACCGGTATGGCAATGGGTGATCTCACGCTGGGAATCTACAGCGGTGCCACCGATCACCGTCACCTACGGCCTCGCCGCCATCACGTTTGTGCTGGGCCTGACCCGTCATACCTGGCCATGGATGCGCTATGTCGCCACCACCGTCCATGAACTGGGTCATGCCGGCATCGCCGTCCTCACCGGCCGCC
Source organism: Mycobacteriales bacterium (assembly GCA_038234115.1). Classification (GTDB taxonomy): domain Bacteria; phylum Actinomycetota; class Actinomycetes; order Mycobacteriales; family Nakamurellaceae; genus Nakamurella. The sequence goes on along the minus strand of JBBSUU010000034.1, from coordinate 3,191 downwards.
GCGTTTCGGGAATGGAAATAAGAGGACAGTCCGCCGGAGCTACGTTCACTCGGGGAAAGCCTGGTGGCGTCAGCGCTTTCCTGGTCCGGATCGCCGGCTATATGGCGCCCTGCGTGGTCGGCACGGCTTTGGGGTGGGCGGCCTTGGCCGGGCATTCCGGTGCCGCTCTGCTCATTCTCGGTTTCACCTATCTCGTCGCGTTAATTCTGGTGCTCATTTCCTTGAATTTGCGCGGCATTCTGGTGGTCGGTCTGCAAACAGTCGGTTTGGCAGCGCTGGCCTGGTTCAACAACGCGACCCTCATATCGACGGTAATGACTGCCGTGGCTCTGTTCCTGGTATTCGCCGGTGCCCAATGCGCTTGGGAACTTGGCAAGGACCACCGTCGCGGGACCGGGGCCGGATCTGATGCCGACCAACTCAGGCACCAGACGCACTTACCCGCCATGCTTTGGGTTGGATGGTTCTTGACAGTCGGCGCCGGCGGGATCGTGACTGCATTGGCGCTGCCGATCCTGTACCGGTAACACCGGTTCTGCGTCGATAAAATCGGTCCTGGAAGGCCGCGGACCATCGTCGGGGCACCGTCACCTATTGCCCGGTCAGAACTGGCGGGGACTCGACCTCAATCGGGTGTCGCCGACCGCGGCGCACTGAGTTCGTCGATCAGCGCGTCGCTGATGGCGCCGCCACAGATGCGGTCGTAGAAGCTGTATCCAGGCATCGGGTTGCACTCCAAACACCAATACCGGCCTTGCGCATCGACCTTGAAATCCCAACCGGCAAAGGTGAGCCCCTGCACGGCGGTAAGTTCGATCAATTTGCAGCGCAATGGTTCCGGAATATCGATGATGGTGCGGGCCGCAGTGCGATCGGATCGATAGTCAACGGCATCGCTGGCAAAGTGGCAGGAAATCACCCGCTCCCCGATAACGTGAACCCGGACGTCATACCCCTTGACGAATCGCTGGGTGAGAACCGGCCCCTCGCTGAGGGCGAGCCTGGGAAGTGAACTGAAGTCAAGCATTCGGGTAGTGGCGCGAGTGCCGCAAAGCGGCTTCACCACAGCCGGCCCAGCGGCCAGAAAGTCAGCGATAACTGAACTGTCGCAAGAAACAACGCTATCCGGTACCGTCATCCCACGCTCGGCGAGCCAGGCGTAGTGCGCGGGTTTGTAAGAGTTGAGGGAGTGACTGGTCGGCCGGTTGACGACATTGACGTCAGTTTCATCCATCCAAGCACCAAAACCGTCCATCAAGGCATACCAACGGTGGTGTTCGCTGACCCCGGCACTCAGGAAGATGGGGCGAACATAGACCCCGGTCAAATCCTCCAGTCGGACCATTTCGCTGCCATTCACCCAATTGTTTTCCTGGGGTGGCACCGAGATATCCCAGGAACCGCGATCTGCAATCTCAAGGAGATCGAGCACGGCGAACGGCACGTCACGCATGAGGCAGCGAGCGGCGAAATTGACCAGGACCGGATCGGCCTTGGTGCCGGCGATTCCGAACATCACAACACCCCCGATGCCGGCATCCTCGAGACGCGGAGCACCGCCCACTGAGCAAGCGCTTGGGCCATCGCAGTGCCAGTGGACGTGGCGGCGGCATCAGCTGCAGTTACGCTGATTCTTGACAGCAGGTCCAGGGTCGGCACTCCGTCGAAATCGGGGCGGTCCGCCACCAGCCACCAGAGGGTCACCAGGTCGAGTTGGTAGTAGGCGGCGATTTGCCTGGTCGCTGCCACTGTTCGGGTCGCAACCGGTCCGGTGGCCAGGATCTGCTCGCCTATCAAAGTCACTCGTAGCTCACGAGCGCTCCTCGCGGCCGCCCTGAACCGAAAGGGGCCGGGTGGGCTGTCTGCGGGTGGATGGCTGGGGATGCGGTAGGAAGTTCGGGGACCGGAGTAGTCGTATACCTCCAGGTCCGGATCCGAGGAAGCCGTGATCGATCCGGACTCGGTAGAAAAGTGCTCAGGGCGAATCGCGACGTTGTTCGCGCCGGCATGCCTGACCTGGCGAACTGCCAGCACCCGGCTCAGGGGTAACAATCCGACGTTGCTGCGATCGGAGGGGCGGTTCAACACGGGCGCTGCCGTGTACATCGCGATACATCGTGCTGCGGCCGCAGTCTCAGCAGCGATGAACCTCGCATTCTGGCCCGGCCAGCTCGGCGATCGAAACCCTGGGGTCAGCAGGAGCAAGCACCGGTCCGGCTCGACCCGGGGACGTACGCCAAGTGCCTGAGACACGTTGACCTCGTCAACCAACTCGCGTGGGGTCCGCAACAATAACGTCAGCCCCGCGTTGGCAAAGGCATCGACCATGGAGTCGGCAAGATGGGACTGCTCCGCTTCGTGCTCGATCACGGCAACAACCTCAATGTCGCGATGCTGTTGATCCGGTGCCATGTCCAGGGCGTTGGCTGTCACATCGTCGGGCCGTTGCTACGTTCCGGCCGATTCTCAGTCGGACTTTCGAATGCAGTTTCGAAGTTCAGTTCTTTCTGATCCTGTTCCTTTTCGCCGAATTCCTTCTCATCGACCTCCTTGGCGCCTATTTCCTTGGCTCCGACCTCTTTCTCATCGATTTCCTTCTCACCAACCTCCTTTTCGTCGAAATCCTTCTCGTCCTTACTTTCTTTCTCTTCTTTGGAGTCCTTGAACTCTTTATCGTTCGTTTCTTTCTCGTTCGCTTCTTTCTCGCCGACCTCCTTCTCGCCGACCTCTTTTTCGCCGACCTCTTTTTCGCCGACTTCCTTCTCGCCGTGCTCCTTCGTGTCCTTGTGGTCTTCCTTCTGCAAGTCCTTCTCTTCTTTGTGCTCCAGGGTCTCCTTATGCTCCTTGGCATCCTCGAATTCCTTGAGCGGGCCGAGATCCCTTGCGGCGACGAGTCGCTGCGCTTCGTTCGCAGCTTTGTGACGAAGGGAGTCATCAGGGCCATCCTGGAGGCGGGCTTCCAGGCTCCCGATCACGTCGAGTCGATCTTCCGGTGGGATGTACGGATCGTTCATCATGTCCTCCTCATGGGTTGGTGGGTTTACCAGTACAGCGAAACTTCCTCGTCGACGATCAAACCGTGTCCCTGCAGCATGATTCTGATGTCATTGGGATGGACCGGATCCGTCATCCCTATTTGGTGCAGCACATTTCCGCTGTGGACGAGCGCTACGCCCGGTGTGTAGCAGATT
>JBBSUU010000033.1:0-11889 GCA_038234115.1 Mycobacteriales bacterium | reverse complement strand
GGCGGCCAGCAGGTCGACGATGCCACCGAGGAAGGTGGACACCCGGCGCGAGGAGTAGTGCGCAATGAACAGCGCGATGCCGATGGCGATCGGTACCCCGATCAACATCGCGATCAGCGAGGAGACAACGGTTCCGAAGAACAGCGCGGCGATGCCGAAATTCGGCGGGGTACCGGCTGGTTGCCAAGTTTGGGTGGTGAACAGGTTGCCGGCATTGTCACCGACGAAAGCCGGCCAGGCCTTCACGATCAGGAAGCCGGCAATCGCCGCCATCACCAGGAGCAGCAACCCACCGGAACCGGCGGCCAAACCCTTGAAGACCCGATCGCCCAGCCGTATCGAGGATCCGCTGATACCGGAAGGTTTGTCGGCCACCTGGGTGACCTTAGTCCGCCCGGTCGGCGGGTCGGGATCCAGTGCCGCAGGGGCGGCGGCGGTCTGCTCGAGCGAGCTGTCGCCGTCCTCGAGTCGGTCGGTCATGACATCACGACTCTGACCGGAGTTGCCTTGCGTTGTGGACATAGCCCCTCGAACTGGGTCATCTCATGGTTCCGAAAGTTAGCTGGATTGGTGGTAGAGAAGATATCCCCAGGGCGAAATGTGTTGCGGCAGTGCACAGCCCACCCGTTCACCGACAATCGGCAACCGGGCGGGCTGGTCAGCACTGGGGTTCCTGCTGCTACTTCAGACCCTGGATGGAGGCGATGACCTTGTCCTGGATTTCCTTCGGCAGCGGCGCGGCGCCGACCTCGGGGAGGATGTCCTGTCCATCGGTGGCGGCGTAGCCGAGAAATGCCTTGAGTACGTCGAGCTTGTCGCCGTTGTTCTCCGAGCAAACGATCTCGTAGGTGACGAGGATGATCGGGTAGGCCCCGGCCTCAGCGGTGGCGTAGTCCAACTTCAGAGCCAGATCGGCTCCGGTGCCCACAATTTCAGCAGCAGAGACGGCCTTGCCGGCGCTTTCACCGGTCAGTTCTACCGGGCCGGATCCGTTGTCGATCTTGGCAACCGACAGGTCGTTATCGGTGGCGTAGCCCCACTCGAGGTAGCCGATGCTGCCCTCGCGACCCTTGACTTCCTTTGCTACACCGTCGGAAGCCTGCGCGGCGATACCGCCGGGGGCGGCCCACGCCTTGGCCGGATCAAATGTCCAGGCGTCCGGAGCAACAGCCTTCAGGTACTTGGTGAAGTTCTCGGTCGTTCCGGAGTCCTCAGCGCGGTGCACGGACTGGATTGCCAGATCCGGCAAGGTCGCGCCGGAGTTCAACGCCGCGATGGCCGGGTCATTCCACTTGCTGATGGTGCCGGCAAAGATCCCGGCCAGGGTGGGCCCGTTGAGGACAAGTCCGTCAACACCCGGCAGGTTGTAGGCCAACGCGATCGGACCGGTGACCAACGGCAGATTCAGGGCAGCCGCGCCGGCGCAACGGTCGGTCTTGGCAGCCGTGGCCTGCTCTGCCTTCAGGGCAGAGTCAGAACCGGCAAAATCCACCTGGTTGCCGGTGAAGTCGGTGATCCCTTTGCCGGACCCACCGCCGCCGTACACCTGGACATTGGCGCCGCACTTTTCGTTGAAGGCAAGGATCCACTCCTCCATCACCTTGCCCTGCGCGGTGGACCCGGAGGAACGCAGGTCACCGGCCGCACATTCGAAGCCTGCCGGGCTGGCGCCGGCCGCCGAGCTGCCGGCGGACTGTGGTTCGGCGGATGCTGCGTTGGCGGTCGATGCGGTGGTTTCTTCAGAGGTCATGGTCTCGGCGGAGCCGGAAGCGGAACTCCCTGCGGTAGAACTTGGCGCCGACGCCGCCGACGCTGACGACGCCGGGGCACCGGCACTGCTGGGGGTGCTGTTGTTATCGGTGCCACAGGCGGCCAGTGTCAGTGCAGCGACAGCAAAAATTGCTACTGCAGAAAACTTGCGCGTGATCTTCACGCAGATCCTCCATACGTCTTGGGAATTCTCGGGCTGAAACATTTGGTCAATTCGTGCACGTCTTTCCGGCCGCATTGGCAGCGGACGTTCGGGACGCTCAGGAAATGACGCTAGGAGTCCTGAATGGACGGCTGGCCCTGCCAGGATGAACCCCAGATGAACAGCGTTCGGCATTGTTGGGGCGCCGCGGTATCGCCGCAGGACAGCGCTTGGCTGAGAGCTGCGTCACCAAGGATGCGCGCGCGTGAATTCCGGACTCGACCCCGGAAGCAGATTGCTGGGGAGTGTCAGCTCGGGAGCGAGTACACGACGTCGGCCAGATAAGGACGGAAACCCAGCCGCTCGTAGAGCTTGATGGCCGCGGTGTTGTCACCCTCCACATACAGCATGGCGGTGCGCAAACCCTTGTTCTGCAGGTACTCCAACCCCACCAGCGACAGTGGGGTGCCAAGTCCGCGCACCCCGGATTTCGGGTCAACGGCCAGGACGTAGATCTCTCCGATCGAAGTGATCGGCCCGGTATCGGGAGTGCCGTCGATGCCATGGATCTTGGTCCAGTGAAATCCCAGCACGCGGTCGTCGTTATCGACGGAAAGGAAGAAGCCGGCCGGATCAAACCAATCTTCGGCCATCTCGGCGGCCAGTCCGGCGTGATCCAGTCGCCCCTGCTCCGGATGCCAGGCAAAGGCCCGGGAGTTCACGCCGAGAAATGCCTCCTCATCCTGACCGACCTGGAAGGTCCGAACCGCGACCCCATCGGGCCACACCGCAGTGGCCAGCGGTAAATCCGGCCGACGATATTGCAGCAGTTCTCTGGTGCGGACCAGGCCGTGCTGCTCGGCCAACGCTCGCCCGGCGGGCAGGTCGCCGTGCGCCCAGACCCGATCACTCTTCGCCAACACCAGTTTCAGCAGGTCAGAGCCAATACCATTTCTGCGATAAGGTGGATCGACAGCGACTTCGCCTGGGTCGCTGCCGTGGATCACTGCGATGCCGACCAGCACCTCATCGAAAAATGCCAGCGCATAGTCATCGGCCTCGGCGCCGGGCTCGCGATCGATGGCGTCAATGACATGACCGGAGAACGGGGCGACTCCATCGATTTCGCCGGCCCGCTTCAACAGAGCGCGGACCGCGGACTTTTCGGCGCCACCGAGTGTTCGCTGCCACGGAGCAATAACGAATGTGATTCCGGGATCAGCCACGACGGGTCCACCTTCACTCAGTTGGGACAACGAGGTCTCGGCCGGCGATTGTTCAGCTGATCGGGGTGGCCTGCTGTTCACGAATACCGGACCGAACCGGTGGCACCATTTTGTAGCCGACATTGCGGACGGTCCCGATCAGCGATTCGTGCTCGGGTCCGAGTTTGGCGCGCAGCCTCCTGACATGGACATCGACGGTACGGGTGCCACCGAAGAAATCGTAGCCCCAGACGTCGGTAACCAGCTGTTCCCGGGTAAAGACGCGAGAAGGGTGCTGCGCCAAAAACTTCAGCAGCTCGAATTCCTTGTAGGTCAGCTCCAACGTCTTCCCGCGCAGGCGGGCGGTATAGGTGTCCTCCTCGATCGTCAGGTCGCCCAGGCTGATCATGCCGGAGTTGGCCACCGGATTGACCCGGCCGGCCAGTAGGCGCAGTCGACAGTGCACCTCGGCCGGGCCGGCCGTGGCCAGGACGACGTCGGAGACTCCCCACTCCGGACCGATCGCGACGATTCCGCCTTCGGTAACCACCGCCAGGATGCAGACGTCAAGTCCTGCGGTGCCGAGCAGTCGGCACAGATTGCGAGCGGCCGCCAGGTCGGTTCGAGCGTCGAGAATGACGAGGTCATAGGGGCCGGCGGTAACCAGGGATGCAGCTTCTGGGGCCGCCGAGCGCAACTTGACCGGAAGCAGGTCCACTGCCGGAAGAACGCTATTGGGATGGGGATCAGCCGTCAGTAAAAGCAGGTCCACCCGCTCATCTCCCTTCAGCTCTTCGCATGATCATCGGACTAAAGTGCAGGAGCCGACAAACGCTGACGTAACGAGGGGAACACACTTGGAGCAGGCTGTTCTTACACGTCGTTGCCGAAGTTTACCTGTAGCTCAATCCCCCGGAACCATCGCCAGCTTCACGACCACGAAAGTTCATCCGCCGTGACCCGCACACCTTCGCCTATTACCAACGAACCACAAACCTCGATCGGGGTAACCACAGCAGATGGTGTCCGCCTGCGCGGTCTATATGCCGACAGATCGACTGCCGGTCAGGCTGGACGGGCTTCGGACCTCTGCTTTGTCATCTGTCACGGCATGACGAATGCCACCGGTCAGGTGTCATCCCGCGCAGCCATCGACGCCTTCGGCCGGCACGGGGCAGTCTTGGCGCTGGACTTTCGCGGGCACGGCAATTCTGCCGGCAGATCTTCGGTGGGACGCACCGAGGTGTGGGATGTCGATGCCGCAATCGGCTTTGCCCGGGCCCGGGGGCACAACCGGGTCGCGGTGATCGGTTTTTCGATGGGGGGCGCAGTCACCCTTCGTCACGCCGGCCTGTCCCGCCGCCGCTCACCAGCGTTGATCGACAACGCTATCCAAGCCGGTGATCAGACTCCGGCGTTGGCCGCCGAACTTTTCGAGTTCGACCTTCAGCACCGGCCCGACGTGGTCGTATCGGTCAGTGCCCCATCGCGATGGTTCTCCCGGGAGAGCATCCCGATGCGGCGCATTCAGTGGCTCTTGGAGCATCCGCTCGGCAAGCTCGTCGGGCCCCGGATCGGCATCAGACTCGGCGAGCCGTGGATCACCGTGCCGCTGACCCCACTGGAGGTCGTGGGACGGATCCAGGCTCCACTACTGATCGTTCATGGCGCGATGGATCACTATTTCGACCCGGAGCGTGCCCAGGAATTACATCGAGCGGCACCGGGCAGCGAACTGTGGCTGATCCCGAATATGGCTCACGCGGAGTCGAGTATCAGCAGCGCCACGATCGACCGGATCGCATCCTGGGTGAAGTCCCGGCCGGAATAACTGATTCGGTCCAGCCGCGCCGCGCGGCCAGGCAGACTGTGCGCCATGCGTAAGTTGCTCATTACCTTGATCGTTTTGATCGCCATCCTGGTCGGCGTCGACTTCGGCCTTCGGTGGTTTGCCACCAAGAAGGTTGGCGAGGCCATTGCCACCGAACTGCACCTTGCGGCTGCCCCCGATGTCGCCGTCGCCGGCTTTCCCTTTGCCGTGCAAGCGATCAAGGGGGAATACGAAACGATCAACATCGATGCGCCGGACCTGACGCTCGGGCCGGTCACGGGCGCAATCGCCGATGTCACCCTGAACGGGGTGAAAATTCCACTTGAGCAGGCATTGGCGGGCAACGTCAATGCGATGACAGCAAGGAGCGCCGATCTTCGGATCAGCATCCCGGCGACCAACCTGGCCGCAGCCTTCGGCCTGTCCGGCCTCACCATCACCCCGGCCGCCGATGGGGCGTTAACCCTGAGCAGCACGATTGCCGTTGCGGGTCAATCGTTTCCGGTGACCGCGACACTGGCTGCCGCGGTGGTCGACTCGACACTTGAGCTGCGGGCCGGTTCCATGCAGGGCGCCGGCATCGAAGTGCCGGCCAATATTTTGAACGCCGCTCTTTCCACCTTCAACCTCGACATCCCGTTGACCGGAGTCCCGTTCAACATCAAAGCGGCCACTGTCGGGGTGGCCGGCGCGGATCTGGTGCTGACCGGATCGGCCACCGATATCGTGCTCTCACAATTACGTCGGTGACCTCGGTCCGGGGAGTGCGGCGCGCTGAGCCCCCAACTCCAAGTTTGAGGGCTCAGTCACCCGAGGACGCCGGCGAACCGTGAGCACGATAGGCTGACGGACGTGGAAATCTTCTTTACCGGGCTACTGGTAGTGGTCGGTCTCATCATCGCGTGGTTCGCGTTCTACGTCGTGTACAGATTGCTGCACGAAGACAAGTGAGCCGGCCGCACTCCCCCGAAGAGCCCGAACAGGACGCGCCGACCGATCCGGTGGTGGCCCGCGGTTCAGGTGATGCGGCGCTTGCCGGCGCCATCGAACGCGGTGAATCCCCGGCCTCGACGGCCGCCAAAAATATCACTGACGCCCCCGACATCCCGGTCGATGCCGACACCGCGAATTTGCGGCTGGGTCCGGGCCTCGCCGATGAAAATTTGGTGCTGCTCCCGCTGGTCGGAGTGTGGCGCGGTGTTGGCAAACTGCACACGCCCGACTCCCCCGACGAGACCGATTTCGGCCAGCAGCTCACCCTGTCCCACGACGGGCGTGGTTTCCTCCGCCATGAATCCCTCACCTGGTCCATCAACGAGGATGGCACGCAAACACCCGCCGCCAGGGAACTCGGTTGGTGGCGACCGCAACCGGACGGCACCATCGAATTGCTCATCGCCCATCACGAGGGCGTGGTGGAGATCTTCTACGGCCAGGCACAAAATATGTCGGCGTTCTCCCTGGGCACCGACGCCGTCATCCGCACCATCAGTGCGCCGACCGTCACCGGCGCCACTCGGCTCTATGGCATCGTGGATGGCAAGTTGGCCTACGTTCAGGAGCGGGCCACCGCAGAACACGAATTACAGCCACATCGGTCGGCGCTGCTCGAACGCGTTGTCGGCTGACGCCGGATCGGTGTCGGACCTCGAGGTAAGTGTGCGCCCGGCATGACCTCGAAGTCGGCCGCGTTATTGGGCAGCGATCGACTCTGGCGGATATTACTGGCACTGTGCCCCGCCCTGGTATATATCGCCGGACGGATCACTTCGCTGCTGATTGTGCGCTGGGTTTGCCTCGCTCGGGACCAAAATTTCATGGACGCCCTGGGTTCCTGGGACGGTCGTCATCTGATCAGCATTGCCGAGTTCGGCTACAACCTCTCCGGCCGGGCCGATGTCGATTCCTCGCCGGCCTTCTTCCCCGGAATGCCCAAACTGATGTCCCTGGTCTCGGCTGTCACCGGAGTTGAAGTTCCGGCGGCCGGGCTGCTGATATCGGCCGTCGCCGGTATTGTCGCCGCTTACGGCCTGGCCAGACTGGCCGAATACGTCCCGGGACTGGACCGATTCGGCGGGCTGATCCTGGTGGCGGTTTTTGCCATGGCGCCGATGTCCATCGTGCTGTCCATGACCTACACCGAGGCATTGTTCTGCGCCTTCGCGGTGTGGTCGCTGGTCTTCCTGTTGGATGAAAAATGGCTGTTTGCAGGTGCCTTGTCGATCGGGGCCGGGTTGGTCCGGCCAACCGGATTGGCCGTGGCCGGCGTCATCGGAATTGCTGCTGTGATGGCGATCTTCCAGCGTCGAGCAGCGTGGCAGACCTGGGTCGGCGCGGCCATCGCGCCGCTGGGCTTCGTGCTGTATGTGGGCTGGCTGGCGTTGCAGCTGGGCAATCTGGGTGCCTGGTTCGAACTGCAAAGGCAAGGATGGCACAGCGAGTTCGATTGGGGCGCCGGCACCACCCGGTTTTTCATTCGCACCCTGACGGACGCGCCGGCGGTGCTCGACGTGGTCAACGTGGCGCTGATGATCCTGGCGGTCATTCTGTTGGTGCTTTCCTGGCGGCAAAAGCAACCATGGCAACTCCTCGTCTACAGCGCGTTGATCCTGATCCAGGTACTCGGCTCGGACGGCGTAATGAACTCCAAAGGCCGATTGCTGATTCCGGCCTTCACCCTGCTCATTCCGATCGCGATATTCTTGGCCCGCGAGAAACGTGCCACCGCGGTTGTCGCCACCGTCCTGCTCGGCCTGACCAGTTGTTGGTACAGCGCCTACGCCTTGATCATCTACGGCTTCGCCATCTGATCGCCATCTGATCGCCACCGTGGTCACGAGCAAGGCCGCCGAAGTCAGCTGCCGCTCGGGAGAAATCTGCCCCAAAGTTCACCCGCCGGGACGCTGACAGCCGGGGACCTTCGGCCTAGCGTGCCGAAGATGACCACTCCACTACCGCTCGCACCGCTGGAGATGTTGGCTCAGCCCGGTTCGGCGCAAGTGCCGCTCTACGTCGTTGCCTACGACCGGGACGGCACCTGCACTTCACCGGAGACCGCCGAACACATCACGGCGGAGCTGACCAAATACAGCGACGTCTTCCTGATGTCTCATGGCTGGAACAACGACTGGAACGCCGCCCTGGCGCTCTACCGATCCTGGATCACGAACCTGTTGCAGATCAGGCCGGCCACCAAGACTTTCACCCCCGTGTTCGTCGGTGTGTTCTGGCCGAGCATTGTCGCCCCCGGTGATCAGGGCTGGGCGGCGGAGCTGGCCGGCGCAGCGGTTGCCCAGGGCTGGGAACCAGAGGTGACCGGCCATCTCACCGAACATCTACCGGCGGCGCAAGCGCAGCGGGTCGCCGACCTCCTCAGCGGGGGGCGCCTGACCACAACTGCGGCCGAAGAACTCGCACATCTGGTGAGCGGTTACTTTTCGGGCCCGGATTCGGATCTGCCCACTGGTTCGCAGACAGATCCGGCGGCTGCGGTTACCGGCGATGAGCTGCTTCGCAAGTGGCAGATCGCGCAAGAGGAGAACCGAAGTGCCAGCGAGCCGGTGACCCCGATATTGATTCCCGACGACGACCAGCCGCCGGCGGAAGGCGCGCAGGTGGCCGGTCTGGAGCTGCTGAATCCGGTGTGGATCTTGCGACTGGGCAGCGTGCTGGTGATGAAGGATCGCGCCGGCCGGGTTGGTGGCCGCGGAGTTTCCGACCTGCTGGACGGTTTCCTCAAGTCTGCGCCGTCGACCGCAGCACTACATCTGCTGGGACACTCCTACGGTTGCAAGGTGGTGTTGTCCGCATTGGCCCTGACCGATCAGACCAGGCCGGTTGATTCCATTCTGTTGATGCAGCCTGCCATCTCGGCCCGCTGCTTCGCTGCCGATGCAGACGGCGAGGGTCATCCCGGCGGTTATCAGAGGATTCTGAACAGGTGTGGGTCGGCCGTCATCACCACGTTCAGCAAGAACGATTTTCCGCTGACCAAACTGTTTCACCTGGCGGCCCGCCGCAAATCTGATCTGGGCGATGTGGTGATTGCCGGTGGTGGAACTTCGAAATATGCTGCGCTGGGCGGCTTTGGACCCCATCTGGTGGATGACATCACCTGGATTGTTGAACCCAGCACCGTGTATCCCCAACTTGGCAGCGGGCGCATCATGGCCGTCCACTCGGATTCGATCATCGCCGGTCATGGTGACGTGCAGTCTGCGGCCACCGCCCAGATGTTGGCCGCACAGATTCGAGCCTGACGATCATGGCGATTCAATTGCGCGCCCAAAATGACCTGCCGACACTACGGATTGTCCTCAGCGGCGCCGCCGCCAGGGATCCCACGGTGCTCTTCCAGGTTGCCCGCGGCGGCGCAACTCCGGTGGAGGTGGCGCGTTGCCCGCTACGAGATCTCGGCCTGCCACCCCTGATCGAAGGGCCCGAGTCGTTCACCAGGGAACTGAGGATCGCCCCAGCGATTATCAGTCAACTACGGACAGCTGTTGCAAGCCTTGGCTTCTCGCCCATTCCACCGATCAAGTCACTGTGGTTGGAGCTACCCGGCCCGCGTGGCTACCTCTATTTGTTGCCCTGGGAACTATTGCTCGCGCCGCTGAATCGGACCGTGCTGCGACTACCGAACTTCATCCTGCGGCCGAAGGTTCATTCTGAGAAACTCCAGGTTTTCGTTGCCGTGCTGGATTCGACCACGGGTGTGGACGGTGCGGTGCGCCGCATCTGCCGGGCCTGGCATCAACATGCCGACCGACCGGTTGACATTCATGTCTTTGCCGGTGCTGTGGTGTATGAAAAGTTGCGCCACACCGCTGGCAGTGACCGCAACCTTGTCCTGCACAATCCCTACCAGGCCAAACCAAGATCTGAAGATGCCTGGCTGAACTGGGTTCTCGATTCCGTCCAAGGCCGCGCGTTCGATGTTGTCCAGGTGATCAGCCCCGGCACCCTGACCGGCGACCGCGGCGGCGTTGTGCTACCGATAGACCCAGCGGCGACGAGTCCGATCCGACGGGTCATCGACGGCAGCGAGTTGGTGACGTTCTCATCCCGGGTGGGTGCCTGGGCCCTCGTCCTGACAGCAGTGTCGAAGAAGTCCTGCCTCCCAGGACTTCTGGAAACTGCTGACACATTCGCCAGAGCCCGGCCAGGAGTGGTCATGGTGCAGCAACTGCGGGCCGGTCCCGACCACATCGACATCGATCGTGGGATCCAGCTGATCTGCGGCAGCCCGGAGAAGATCACCACCTCCTTGCCCGGAATCACCTGCTGGGCGCACCCGTCCTTCGTTGATGAACAGCGGCTGGATCTGGGCCTGGCCGCGACCGGCGAAACCTCACTCCTGCAGGCCTCCACCATGCAGGTTCTGGCCGAACCCGACACTCCCGCCTGGGTGGCCGCCGGTTCCCGGATCCTGGAGAACCGCCAGTCCCAGTGGCTACGTACCGGTGACACCAATTCTGCCGCCGAACCCGCCGCCGACGCCGATGCCATTGCGGCGCTCAATTCGGTAGCGGGACTGTTGAACAGACACGTCACCAACTTCCTGGCGGATCGGGACAAACCATGAAGTCGTTGAACTTTGAGATTCTGCAATTGGATGAGGGCTCCGGGACCCGGCTTCTCATCCAGCTGACCAACCCAAAGGTCATCCCCGCCGTGCTGCGACCGCTGGGGGTCAGCGAGAATGATCCGGAATTGCGCGGCGGCGGTGGCGGCGCAGCGCAATTGGCGCAACTGGGCACTGACACCACCATCGCCGGCAGCTACTTGCTGAACAAAGTTCTGGATCATCCAGAAATTGCTGCCCAGCTGCGGGCAATGCTGCAAAATCCGGACGAGCAATGCAATCCCATCTACGTCACGATGAATGCCCACGGGGTCGAAGCGCTCCCGTGGGAAGCCATGTTTGCTTCACCGCAGGCATTTCCCGGCCTCAGCGACGGGGAGAGATTCCTGAGTTTGAGCAAATGGCCGGTCGGGCGAATGATCGGGATGGCAGATGCCGCACCCTTTCCGTTCAACCCGCCGCTGCGGGTGGTGGCCATCCTGTCCGCCCTGGATGTCTGCGCCGCCGGCGAGTGGGCGGCCGTACGGCAGGCGCTGTTGCAGAATCCGGCACTGCCGGTGGAAATGCTGTTGGTGGTGGGAGAACCGAATCTGTTCACCAGTATCAAGAACGAAGCAATTCCCGGTTTGACGGTGAGCACCGTTCCCACCGACGTGGACGAACTGCGGGATGCAGTGACGGCCTTTCGCCCGCATATCGTGCATTTTTTCTGTCACGGCTCGGCCGACGGCGGTGGCCGACTGTTGGTCGCCACCGCGCTGGACTGGGTCAACAAGAACAGTGACAACACCCTGGTACTCCAGGTGGACGAGTTGGAAGCGTTGGCGCCGCCGTCGATGGATCCGCCGTGGGTCCTGGTGCTGAACTGCTGCGAGAGCTCTACCGCAACACCGGGGCGGCTCTCATTGGCCTTTGACCTGGTCCAGGGGCGACGCTTCCCGACGGTGGTCGCAATGCGCGAACCGGTGCGTGATGCCGACGCAAACCGATTCACCAAAGCCTTCTACCAGGGTTTGGTCACAGAGGTTGCCGGCCGCATCGACGGTAGCCTTTCCGGCTCCTGGAATTGGCCCCAGCTGATGGTGGCCTCCCGCCGAGAGGTGGCCAAGACCAGCGGGATGGCTCTCACCGACGCCGCCAAATCCCACACGAACTGGACACTGCCGACGATGTAGGTGAGCTCACCGGAATTCCTCCTTCAACTGGGCGCGGTCCACTCCGCCGGCGCGCCCACCGCCGAAGCACCTGCCCAGAGCCCTGCTGGCGCCCAGACTTCCAGTGCGCGCAGCATCCGACTTGAGATCGATTTCTTGCAGGCAATGCTCACCGGATTACCGCCGGGTACCCCGGCCGAACT
>JBBSUU010000032.1:0-11897 GCA_038234115.1 Mycobacteriales bacterium | reverse complement strand
GGTACCCACCAGGGTGTCGGGGTAGGCCAATAGCCCATCTGATGTCTGGCGGGTGAACACGACCCTGGCCAGGTATTCCAGGTTGATCTGATGGCAGATGCCGGTGTCCGGCGGGACAACCAGGAAATCGTCGAAGGCGTTTTGCGCCCATCGCAGCAGTTGGTATCGCTCCCGGTTACGGGAGAACTCCAGATCGGCGTTGATGCGGAAGGCATCCGGTCGGCCAAAGGCATCGGCGATCACCGAGTGATCGATAATTAACTCGGTCGGAATGAGAGGGTTGATCTTCGCGGGATCACCGCCGAGCGCGGTCATCGCATCCCGCATCCCCACCAGGTCGACCACGCACGGCACGCCGGTGAAATCCTGCATCAGCACCCGGGCGGGAGCGAACTGAATCTCGGTGCCGCTCACCTCCTGAGGTTTCCACCCGGCGAGCGCTCGGATCTGGTCAGCGGTGACCAGATGTCCGTCCTCGTTGCGGATCAGGTTTTCCAACAGCACTTTGAGACTGTAGGGCAGCCGTGCGGTGCCTTCGATTGCGTCGAGGCGGTAGATCACGTAGGACTGGTCGCCAACCGTCAACGTGCTTCGGGCGCCAAAACTGTTATCGCTCATCATCCCTGCCTCATTCTGAGTTGGTCGACCAGCTGATGGATCTGCGGCTTCGAGATGTTGCCGCCGGAAACCTTATTCGTTGATCATGCTCCTTCGTCCTGGCGCAGATTTTTCGGCCCTGGCCGGTGCCGGCTGCCGCCTCCAGACCGGCTCATCACCCTCCGGTGCTGACTACCCGAAGCTTTTCAGGAGGTCGCCGCCACCCGCCGTGGTGGATTCGTCGGGTAGGGCCTACAGTTCCGGCATGGCCCCCGATGTTCGCAGTGAGCGACTTGCCAGGTCGAGAAGTTCGACTATGGCCTACAAGGGTGCCATGGCCATTTCCGGGCTGATCATGGTGCTGTATCTGCTGGCCCACATGTACGGCAACCTCAAGGTGTTCTCAGGTCAGGCGGCCTTTGACGGCTACGCCGAACATCTGCGTGAACTGGGCGAACCGATACTGCCGCGCGCCGGAGCCCTGTGGATCATTCGGGTTGTTCTACTCGTGAGTGTTCTTGTCCATGTCGCCGCAGCGGTGGCGCTGTGGCGTCGCGCCCGCCGCGCATCCTTACGAAGTGGTGGCCCGCGGTATCAGAGTTCCAAGAACCGGCGAGGCGTGCAACGGACCTATGCCTCCTTCACCCTGCGATGGGGTGGCCTCCTGGTGGGTTTGTTCATCATTTATCACCTGCTGCATCTGACGGCCAACTACATCTCGCCCGGGGGCGAGTCGAGCAGCCCCTACCAGCGCACGGTGAACGGATTCCAGATTTGGTGGGTGGTGCTCAGTTACACACTTCCGTTGCTGGCACTGGGTTTGCACCTCCGGCACGGTATCTGGAGTGCATGTGCCACGCTCGGGGCCAATACGAGTGTGGCGCGCCGACGGCATCTGAATCAGTTCGCCATCGTCGTCGCGACGCTGATCACGGTGGGATTTCTGATTCCGCCCTACGCAATTCTGTTTGGGTGGGTGGGCTGAATGACCGCACTTTTCACCGAGGGCGAGCGCATTCACGATGCCAAGGTCCCCGCGGGTCCGATTGTGGGCCAGTGGGATGCCCGCCGCTTCGAAGCGAAGCTGATCAGTCCGGCCAACCGCCGAAAACTATCGGTGATCGTCATCGGCACCGGTTTGGCCGGTGCGTCGGCGGCCGCGACCCTGGGCGAGGCCGGCTACCGGGTGACGAGCTTTTGTTATCAGGACAGTCCTCGTCGCGCACACAGTATCGCCGCGCAGGGCGGCATCAACGCGGCCAAAGATTATCGCAATGACGGGGACAGTGTCCGGCGCCTGTTCTACGACACGATCAAGGGCGGTGATTTCCGATCCCGGGAAGCCAACACCTACCGCCTCGCTCAGGTCAGTGCGGCCATCATCGACCAGGCCGTGGCGCAGGGGGTGCCGTTCGCCCGCGAGTATGGTGGTCTGTTGGACAATCGTTCATTCGGCGGTGTGCAGGTGTCGCGCACGTTCTACGCCCGGGGGCAGACCGGGCAGCAACTGCTGCTGGGTGCCTATCAGGCACTAGAGCGCCAGGTTGCCGACGGCACCGTCACCACGCACACCCGTCATGAGATGCTCGAGTTGATCGTCATCGACGGCAGATCCCGCGGTGTCATCGTTCGGGACATGGTGACCGGTGAAATCGAAACCCATTTCGCCGACGCCGTCGTCCTGGCCTCCGGCGGGTACGGCAACGTGTACTACCTGTCGACCAACGCGATGGGTTGTAACGTCACCGCGACCTGGCGCGCACACCGCAACGGTGCGTTGTTCGCCAATCCGTGTTTCACGCAGATCCACCCGACCTGCATCCCGGTCAGCGGTGACTATCAGTCCAAATTGACGCTGATGAGCGAGTCGCTGCGCAACGACGGCCGGATCTGGGTGCCACAGCGGTCCGACGAGAACCGTGCCCCCGGCGACATTCCGGAGTCGGAGCGGGATTACTACCTCGAAGTGAACTATCCGGCGTTCGGCAACCTGGTCCCGCGGGACGTCGCCTCACGCGCCGCAAAAAATGTCTGCGACCAGGGCCGTGGCGTCGGGCCGGGCGGGCGGGGTGTGTACTTGGATTTTGCCGATGCGATTGCGCGACTGGGGCGCCACACCATTGTCGAGCGCTACGGCAACCTGTTCGACATGTATCAGCAGATCACCGGGGAGGACCCTTACGAGGTCCCGATGCGGATTTACCCTGCGGTGCACTACGTCATGGGCGGTCTGTGGGTGGACTACGACCTACAGAGTTCGATCCCGGGCCTGTTTGTCATCGGGGAAGCCAATTTCTCCGACCACGGCGCAAATCGGCTCGGTGCCAGCGCGCTCATGCAGGGCCTGGCGGATGGGTACTTCATCCTGCCGAACACGATCAATGATTATCTCGCCGCCGGCCCCTTCGAAGAGGTCGACCACACACATCCGGTTGCTCGGAGTCGGAAAGCGGCTGTGCTGCAACGCATCGAAGTCCTGCTCTCGGGCAACGGGGCTCGGACGGTGGATTCCTTCCACCGGGAATTGGGCCACATCATGTGGGAGAACTGTGGAATGGAGCGTAATGAAACCGGCCTCACCGACGCAATCCATCGGATCCGCACGCTCAAGAAGGAATTCTGGAGCGACGTCCGGGTGACCGGCGTCAACGAAGAACTCAACCAGGCGCTGGAACGCGCCGGTCGGGTCGCTGACTTTTTCGAGTTGGCCGAGCTGATGTGCATCGACGCATTGCATCGCACCGAATCGTGTGGATCGCACTTCCGCACCGAAAGCCAAACACCCGACGGTGAGGCACTTCGCCACGACGATGAGTTCTCCTACGTCGCCGCGTGGGGCTTCGCCGGTGACGATCTTCCGCCTGTCCTGCATCGGGAAGAGTTGCACTTCACCGACGTTCAAATGAAGCAGCGCAGTTACAAATGAATATCACGGTGCGGGTCTGGCGACAGCAAAACCCCGCTGTCACCGGGCGCATGGTTGCCTACCGGATCGACGATGTTTCACCGGACATGTCGTTCCTGGAAATGCTCGATGTGCTCAACGAGACGCTGACGATGTCCGGCGAGGATGACCCGATCGCCTTTGACAGTGATTGCCGCGAGGGTATCTGCGGCAGCTGCGGGGTGGTGATCGATGGCATTGCACATGGCCCGGAGGCATTGGTCGCGACCTGCCAGCTGCAGATGCGCAGCTTCGCCGACGGCGACGTCATCGATGTCGAGCCCTGGCGCGCAGCGGCGTTTCCGATCATCAGAGACCTCATCGTCGATCGCAGCTCGTTCGACCGGATCATTCAGGCCGGCGGGTATATCAGCGCTCCCACCGGGTCGGCGCCTGATGCGCAGACCATGCTTATTGCCAAGGATGACGCCGACCTGGCATTCGACGCCGCAACCTGTATCGGCTGCGGTGCCTGTGTTGCCGCCTGCCCCAACGGCTCGGCAATGCTGTTCGCCGGCGCGAAGGCTTCCCATCTCGGGTTGCTTCCGCAGGGCCAGCCGGAGCGGGATTCGCGGGCCCTGGGGATCATCAACCAACATGACGCGGAAGGCTTCGGGGCCTGCACCCAGATCGGTGAATGCACCGCAGTGTGTCCCAAAGGCATTCCACTGGACATGATCTCGCGCCTCAACTCGGACGTGTTATCGGCGCTGCGTCACCACAAAGCCTGAGGGGCCGCTGGGCGAGTCAGATCCCGGCGGGCAGCCGAGGGTGGTCACTGGCATAGTCAGCCCGGTGGACGAAGAGACCCGTGCCCGGCGTGAACGGTGCGACAAATTTCTGCTCGGCGACGGGCCTTTGCGGCCGTCGGAACTCTTGGCCGCTATCGGGGAGGCGGTCGTGCCGGACACCTACGGGGAGGGGGGCGTGGTGGCCGAACTCGAGTCGTGGGTCGCGGACCTGCTCGGTTTTCCCGAGGCGGTGTTCCTTCCCAGCGGGACGATGGCGCAGGCCGCGACGCTGCGGGTGCATGCCGATCAGCGCGGCCGACGGACCGTCCTGTGGCATCCGACCTGCCATTTGCAGACCCACGAGGGGGATGCTTACTCCCGGGTGCACGCATTGGTGGGTCGGATGGTCGGGGAACGTCACCGACTTCTCACGCGTGCCGATCTGGACAGGGTTGAAGAGCCGGTCGCGGCGTTGCTGCTGGAGCTGCCCCAACGTGACCTCGGTGGGCAGCTGCCGGCCTGGGATGACCTGCGTGACCAGCTTGCGTGGGCCCGTCACCACGGGGCAGCTACCCATCTGGACGGAGCCCGATTATGGGAGGCCGCCGCGGGCTACCAGCGGGCTCCGGCCGAGATCGCCTCTTTGTTCGATACCGCGTACGTCTCGTTCTACAAGGGCATCGGTGCGCTGGCCGGGTGTTGCGTGGTTGGGTCCCCGGATGTGGTTGCCCAGGTGCGGGATTGGCGACAGCGGTTGGGCGGCACTCTGTTCGGGCTGTGGCCGGCAGCCGCTTCGGCCTTGCACCTGCTCCAACAGAGGCTGCCCGAAATGTCGGCGCGCCTCGCCCATGCACGCGCAATCGCTGCCGCCCTGAGTGGCGTCGACGGGGTACGGGTCATTCCGGACCCGCCGCAGACACCGATGATGCACCTGCTTTTCGACGTCCCGGAGGCGCGTTTCGTTGCCAACGCGCGGCGATTGGCAACGGAGGAAGGCATCTGGGTCTGGCCGCGTCCGATGATCACCGACGACCCCGGCGCTGTTCGATGTGAGCTGAGTGTCGGTCGAGCCACCTGCCGTCTTGATCCCGAGCAGATCGTCTCCGCTCTGCACGCGTTGTGCCGCTGACCTGACATTCGCCCGGCGTGTCCATCTCTATCGATGCGACATGTGGGGCGGTGCCACTGCATGTAGCAAGGCAAGTACGGTCTTTTCGATCGCGACCCGTTGGTTTGTGCTCGTGCGCGTGACCGCCCAGATGTGCCTTCGTGGCAGGTCTTTCAGCGTACTGATGCCAACTTGATAACGGTCGTCCACTGCCAGGCGGGGAAGCAGCGCAATGGACAGTCCTGCTTCGACATGGCGCAGCAATCCTTCGATACTGGAGAACCGCCCGGTGATATGCGGTTCGTAGCCTGCCTGTCGGCATGCTCGAAGCGTGAGGTCGGCCAGGTAGGTGCCGGGTAGATCGGTGCTCCACTGGTGGTTGGCGTATGGCCCCAGGCCGGCATCGCCGGCATCGCCCGCGGCTCCACGTGGGAGGACCAGGACGACGTCGTCGCCGTCGAGTGAGGTCCACTGGGTGCCGGTCTGCAGCGGTGCGGAGCTGTCCTGAAAGTTCGCGGTGACAGCGATGTCGCACTCGCCCCGGTCCAACGAGCGGGTGCTGACTGCTGGTTCCTGTTCGACGATCTGCAGGTCGATCAGCGGGTATAACTCGCTGATGGTTCGGGCGGCGGGAATCACCAGGGTGCGCATGGCACTGGGAAAGCAGGCCAGGCGTACAGGCCCGGTCGGAGCGGTGGTCAAGCCAGAGATCTCTGCTTGGACGGTGTCCATCAGGTCCAGGATGGTGGCCGCCCGATCGGCCAGAATGACACCGGCCGGAGTCAGCCGAACACGTCGACCCACCCTTTCCAGCAGTTGCGTGTGGGTTTCGGTCTCCAGCACGGCAAGTTGCGCGGAGACGCTGGAGGGACTCATCATGGCCGCCTGCGCCACGGCGCGCACGGTGCCCAGATTGCTCAGCTGGTGCAGCAGGCGCAATCGCCAGGGGTTCAACATCGGCGACCTCCGCTGTTCGTCCGATCCGAACAGTCTATTCGCAAAGATGAGCTGGACCCGAACAGAAATGTTTCCTACCGTAGAGAAGGTGAGTCCGGCCGGGCCGGTCACGTGAAAGCTTGTTCATTTCTTGGAGGTTTTGATGGTGCATACGTTGGCGACTCGACCTTGGACCCCGACGCATGTTCAGGACCGGGTTTCGTCGGTATCCACCCGTTTTGCCGGGTTGGACGCGGTCGCCGCTGCCGAGGAGATTCACCGGCTCGTCCAGGAGAACCACTCGATTCACGATCGGGACTGTCTGAATCTCAACCCGGCCACGAACATCATGAATCCCCGGGCAGAAGCGTTGCTGTCAGCCCGACTTGGGTCTCGCGCATCACTGGGTTACCCCGGCGAGAAGTACGAGATGGGTTTGGAGGCGATCGAGCAGATTGAGGTTGCCGCCGCTGAATTGGCTGCCCGGGTCTTCGATGCCGACTACGCCGAAGTACGAGTGCCGTCCGGGGCGATTGCGAATTTGTATGCGTTCATGGCGATCTGCGAACCGGGGGACACGATCATCGCTCCGCCGGCCACCATCGGGGGACACGTCACCCATCACGCGGCCGGTGCGGCCGGTATGTACCGGTTGAAGACCATTGCGGCGCCGGTTGCTGCAGATGGCTACACGGTCGACGTGGACGCTTTGCGGGCCCTGGCCCACCAGGTGCATCCGAAGCTGATCACGATCGGTGGCAGCCTGAATCTGCATCCACACCCCGTTCCGGACATCAGATCGGTGGCCGATGAGGTCGGTGCCAAGGTGCTGTTCGACGCTGCGCATCTGTGCGGGATGATCGCGGGCCGGGCCTGGCCGAACCCGTTGGCACAGGGCGCTCACCTGATGACCATGAGTACTTACAAAAGTCTGGGTGGACCGGCCGGCGGTCTCATCGTCAGCAATGACGCCGAGTTGGCCGAGAAGTTGGACGCCATCGCCTATCCCGGGCTGACGGCTAATTTCGATGCCGGTAAAACGGCCGCGCTCGCCATCACCATGCTGGATTGGAAGGTCGCCGGGTCGGCGTACGCGGCGATGATGATCGACACCGCCCACCGGCTGGCAGCTGAACTGTCAACGCGCGGGGTACCGATTTTCACCACCGAGCACGGGACCACCCGCTCGCACCAGTTCGCCGTTTTGGCGAAGACCTTCGGCGGCGGCCAAACTGCAGCCAAGCGATTGCGCGCGGCGAATCTGCTGGCCTGCGGGATCGGGCTCCCGGTTGAGGCCGTCGAAGGTGACCTGAACGGCCTCCGGATCGGAACCCCGGAAGTGGCCCGCCTGGGAATGACACCGGCCGATATGCCCGCTCTCGCAGGCTTTATCGCCTCCGCCCTGGATGAGACCGCAGACCTTCCGGCGCTCGCCCGCGAAGTGACTGCCTGGCGCAGCGGTTTTACCGGAGTGCACTTCACGGCCTGATCGGCCAACTCGGGGAGGTGCGGGTCGGGCCCGACGTCGCGAGGGTTATGATCTGGGATGCTACTGGTTCACGGCCCGCTCTGCTGATCGGGTGTGTGTCGAGCTATCAGGGATTTCGCAGAGGCGGCCTTGGGTGGTGAGAGGGAATCCGGTGAGAATCCGGAGCTGTCCCGCAGCGGTGAGTGGGAACGAACGCCGTCAAAGCACTGGGCTCGTAGGCCTGGGAAGCGACGGCCATGAGGAATCTCGGTGTATTTGCCGGGGCGCCCACGAGTCCGAAGACCTGCCATTGGTACCGGGCGCAGCCGCGCCCGGTGGTCGGCCGCCTCGTGGAATGGGCGCGGACCCGGCAACTCTTCCAGAGTTGGAGCGGAAAGGGCCGTGAGGTCCAGCCGTTCTCGGGTGCGTGGTTCGGATGGGCGGCTGCCGTTCACCCCATCGGAGGCGACCCCCATGCCCAAAACCCGCACTTCCCCTGCTCCATTCACCGCAACGGTTCTGGGATACCCGCGAATCGGGCCCCGCCGCGAACTCAAGTCCGCTGTAGAGCGTTACTGGTCAGGCAAGATCGACCAGGCAGAGCTGCTTTCGTTGGCCGATTCTCGTCGCATCGCGGACCGACGCAGCCTGACCGCGGCCGGTTTGAGTTCGGTGCCGGTGCACACCTTTTCCTTCTACGACCAGGTCCTGGACACCGCTGCTCTGCTGGGTGTGGTGCCCGACCGGTACGCGGGAATCGCTGATCCGCTGGACAGATATTTTGCGATGGCGCGGGGGACGGCCGAGTTGGCACCGCTGGAGATGACCAAGTGGTTTGACACCAATTACCACTATCTGGTGCCCGAGATCGCCGACACTACATCGTTTGTGCTCAACGCCGAAGACATCGTCGCGGAGGTGACGGCAGCTGTTGCTGACGGAACCCCGGCCAGGCCGGTCATTCTCGGGCCGATCAGCTTCTTGTTACTGTCCAAACCTGCCGGTAGCTCGGTGGCTCCCAGCACCCTGCTGGACCGGGTGGATGAGCTGACCCCCCTGTACGCGCGGCTGCTCGTCCAGTTGGCCGAGGCCGGCGCGCAGTGGGTGCAGCTGGATGAGCCGTGCCTGGTCCAGGACCGGACGACGGTCGAACTGGACGCTGTTCGCCACGTGTACTCGGCATTGGCCGGTGCCGTGGATCGTCCCGGGATTCTGGTAGCCACCTACTTCGGTGATCCAGGTTCTGCACTGCCCGTGTTGGTCGATGCCGGGATTGATGGCGTTGCAGTGGATTTGGTGTATGGACCGGTTCCCACCGCCGATCTGAGCGGTGTCCTGGTGGTGGCCGGGGTCGTGGACGGGAGAAACATCTGGCGGACCGATCCGGACCGTGCCCAGGATCTGCTGCGGCAGGTGCAACAGGTGTGCGGCGCTGTTGCGGTGTCCACTTCTTGTTCGCTGTTGCACGTCCCGTACTCGCTGGCCCCGGAGACCGGCATGGATGCACAACTCAAGTCGTGGCTGGCCTTCGCCGAGGAAAAAGTTGGGGAGGTCGCGGCGCTGGCCGGGGAACTGTTCGGAACCGGAGTGGGCGCCGAATTGCTGATGGCGTCCCGGGCAGCGGTGCAGGATCGTCGCATCGCCGAGCGGGTGCACCGCCCGTGGGTGCAGGCCCAACTGCAGGGGATTCGTCCGGAGTCGTTGCGTCGCCCGGATGCGACGCTGCGCCGTTCGTTGCAGGCTGCACGCTACGCACTGCCTGCGCTACCGACGACCACGATCGGTTCATTCCCGCAGACGCCGCAGGTCCGCAAGGCCAGAGCCGATCTGGTCGCCGGACGAATCGACAAGGCCGGCTATGAGAGCCAGATGCGAGCCGAGATCGCAGCGGTTATCGCGCTTCAGGAGGACATCGGGCTTGATGTGCTGGTGCACGGCGAGCCGGAGCGCAACGATATGGTCCAGTACTTCGCCGAGCAGTTGGATGGATTCGCCACCACCGTCAACGGCTGGGTGCAGTCCTACGGTTCTCGGTGTGTGCGGCCGCCGATTTTGTTCGGTGATGTGTCTCGCCCGCAGCCGATGACGCTCTCCTGGTCGCGGTATGCCCAAACACTTACCGCGAAGCCCGTCAAGGGCATGTTGACCGGTCCGGTTACCATTCTGGCCTGGTCTTTCGTGCGAGATGACCAACCACTCGGCGAAACCGGCCGTCAGGTGGCGTTGGCGATTCGGGCGGAAACGGTCGATCTGGAACGGGCCGGCATCGGCATCATCCAGGTGGACGAACCAGCGCTGCGGGAGCTCTTACCGCTGCGACAAGCCGACCGCGCGCACTACCTGCAGTGGGCCGTCGACGCCTTCCGTCTTGCCACCTCCGGAGTGGGGGTGACCACTGCGGTCCACACCCACCTGTGCTACTCAGAATTTGGTGAGATCGTCGGGGCCATCAATGATCTGGATGCCGACGTGACCTCTGTGGAGGCAGCTCGCTCGCACCTGGAGTTCCTGCACGACTTGGCTGGTGCGGGGTACCGCCGGGGGATCGGCCCCGGTGTGTACGACATTCACTCACCCCGAGTTCCCGGTACGGAAGAGATCGCTGATGCGCTGCGGTTGGCGCTCAAAGCCGTTCCTGCCGAGCACCTTTGGATCAACCCGGACTGTGGTTTGAAGACTCGCCGCCCGGAAGAGGTTGAACCTGCACTGCGGAATATGGTGGCCGCCGCGCAAATCGTGCGGGAAACCCTCACCGCCCGTCGCTGAACCCATGGTGGGTGCGCCGCTTTGCGGGGGCGCACCCACCATCTCGGGTGCGCGGCGGTGGAGTCCGTCTGCAATCCTCTATCCTCACAGGGTGCCCACGCGCCCGCCGACCGCTCCGCGGCATCAGTACCTGATTGTCACGGTGTTCGGTTTGTACCGCGACCTGCGGGGAGCGCTCCCGATTGCCGTCCTCATTCGGATGCTGGGGGATCTCGGGGTCGAACCGGCCAGCGTTCGGTCGTCGGTATCCCGCCTCAAGAAGCGCGAGATCCTCATCAGCGCCGCGTTGGACGGTACGCCGGCCTACGCGTTGGCCACGCATCTGGAGGAGGTCTTCGACGAAGGTGACCGGCGGATCTTCGTGCGGCACGCGGAGACCTCCCAGGAGTGGCTGCTGGCCACCTTCACCGTGCCCGAGTCGCAGCGTAACCTCCGCCATCGCATTCGGATGGTGTTGCAGCGCTGGGGTTTCGGGGCTGTAGCGCCGGGGCTCTGGATCGCTCCGGCCGGTGTGGCGGCGGCCGTTGAGGCGCGGCTGGCCCGCGAGCAACTGGGCTCCTACGTCGAGTTCTTCACGGCCCATTACCGCGACACCGAGGGTTTGAAGGCCAAGGTTGCCCGTTGGTGGGATCTTGACGGACTGGACCGGCAGTACTCATCGTTCGTGCAACGGCACGAAGCCCAGATTGCGAGCGCCCAGCTGTCGCCGGCCGGGGCATTTGCGCAGTATGTTCCGCTGGTCACCGAATGGCGTCAGTTGCCGTATCTGGATCCAGGTTTGCCCAATGAACTGTTGCCCTCGGACTGGCCAGGGGGGCGGGCGGAGAGTCTCTTCATGCAAATGCATCAGCGCCTGTCCGGACCCAGCAGGGCATACGCCCAGCAGTTACTCGACGGTCGGTGACGGGCGCCGGCTCGGTCAGTTGGCCCGGTCCGGTGGTAGGTCCGGCACGCGAGGTCCGGACCCGCCACAACGGGCCGGTTCAGGCCAACGCTGCGACTCCGGAGATCTCGATCAATGCTTCTGGTTGCCAGAGTTCGGTGACTCCGATACCGGCCATGGCCGGGTAGCGGGTGCCGGCCATGTCACGCCAAATCCGACCGATCTCCCTGCCATTGGCCTGGTAGTCCTTGACGTCGGTGAGATAGATGGTCACCGACACCAGATCTTCGGGCGTGCCGCCCGTCGCGGCCAGTGCGGTCAGCAGGTTTGAGAAAGCCTGCGTGAATTGCTCGATGATTCCACCGGCGACGATTGCCCCGTCAGAGTCCATGGCGGTCTGACCACCGAGGTGCACCGTACGGCAGGCCGCCGGCGTCACAGTTGCGTGGGCGAACCCGACCGCC
>JBBSUU010000031.1:0-12015 GCA_038234115.1 Mycobacteriales bacterium | reverse complement strand
GGAATCGCAGGTCGTAACAGGTGGCGAAACCCACCTTGACACCGGCTATCTCGACGACCGGGGGCGCCGAATCCCCCGGTGCGACGGAATCGGACTCGAGGTAGGCAAAGGCGTCGTACAGGTGCACCTTGCGGTAGGCCGCTTCCAATACACCGTGCTGAGCAACCACCAGCGTGTTGTGCACGCGGCCATCAGCGGTCGGGGTAAACGTCCCGGCTGCAATTGCGATCCCGAGATCGGCTGATGTCTGGAGCAGGCCGCTGACAAAAGGCCCGTCCAGTGGTTGCGCGTGCTTGGACGGCGCCGTGGGGTCGTCCAGGAAGCGGACCAGCGACCCCTCGGGGGCCAGCAGGAGGTCAGCGCCGGCGCCGGCCGCGTCGACGGCCATCTCCTGCAGTTGAGCGAGATTCACCGAAGGATCGGCGTCGGCCCGCAGCTGGGCCACCGCAATTTTCAGCACTGGCAACACCTTTCAGTTCAGCGGTCTCGACTTGGCTTGACCAACACCGGCGGTACTTGACCAATAGCAGACGCACTCGACCAACAGGCGGTACTTAATCAACAACAGCGGCCGCTCTCCTGGAATTTACGGGACCACGGACACCATACGGCCGGGGACCACCACCACCTTGCGCGGAGCGTTGCCCCCCAACTCCTCGACGATCTTCGGGTCGGCCAAGGCGGTCGCCTCGATATCGGCCGGAGAAGCGTCAGCCGCCACGGTGATCCGAGAGCGAACCTTCCCTTTCACCTGGATCGGGTATTCCACCGTCTCCTGGACCAGATAGGCCGGATCAGCCGTCGGGAACGGACCGTGGGCCAGTGAATCCTGGTGGCCCAACCGCTCCCACAGTTCTTCGGCGATATGGGGTGCCAGCGGCGCCGTCATCAGCACCAGTGCCTCCGCCACCGAGCGTGGGGTGGCAGCGACCGACTTCGTCAGATGATTGTTCAGCACAATCAGTTTCGCAATCGCCGTGTTATACAACATGCCGGCGTAGTCGGCGCTGACGCCCTCGATGGTTTTGTGCAGCAGTTTCAGCGTTTCCAAATCCGGTTCGTCCTCGACGATCACCAGCGCGCCGTCGGTTTCGGAGACGATATTGCGCCACAGCCGCTGCAGGTAGCGCTGCGAACCAACCGCATCCTGGGTCTGCCAGGGGCGTGAGATGTCCAGCGGCCCCATGCCCATCTCGTACAGCCGGAAGGTATCTGCGCCGTAGCGGGCACACATGTCGTCCGGGGTGACAACATTGTTCAGTGACTTACCCATTTTGCCGTATTCACGGTTGACCTTGGCGCCCTGATATTCGAATGTGCCATCGGCAACGGCAACTACGTCCTCGGCCGGGACGTACAGGCCCCGGGCGTCGGTGTAGGCAAATGCCTGGATGTAACCCTGGTTGAACAGCTTTCGAAACGGCTCCTCACTGGATACATGACCCAGGTCGAACAGCACCTTGTGCCAGAACCTGGAGTACAACAGGTGCAGCACCGCATGTTCCACGCCGCCGACATACAGGTCGACGCCACCGGTGTCATTGGCAATCGCCGGATCCTTGCCCATCCAATACTTCTCGACGTCGGGATCGACAAAACGTTCGGTGTTGGTCGGGTCCAGGTAGCGCATTTCATACCAGCAGGAGCCGGCCCACTGCGGCATCACGTTCAGCTCGCGGCGGTATTCGCGTGGCCCGTCACCCAGATCCAGCGTGACATTTGCCCACTCGGTGGCGCGGCCCAGTGGGGGAGTGGGGGTACTTCCCGAATCCTGCGGATCGAAAGACTGCGGGGCGTAATTCGCCACCTCCGGTAATTCCAGCGGCAGCAAAGAATCCGGCAGCGCAATGGGAACGTCGGAGACGGCGCCGTCGCCGTCGATCGCGTAGACGATCGGAAACGGTTCGCCCCAGTAACGCTGCCGACTGAACAGCCAGTCCCGCAGTTTGTACTGCACGCGGGGCTGACCAAAACCCTTGTCGCCCAACCAGGTGATCATCGCAGCCTTGGCCTCGGCAACCTTCAGGCCGTTCAAATCGATCTCGTCGTTGGCGCTGTTGATCGCCGGTCCGTCGCCGGTGAAAGCTTGATCCGCCGGGTGATCCGGGCTCGGCTCGACCGTCCGGATGATCGGCAATTCCATACTCATCGCGAATTCGTGGTCGCGCACATCCTGCCCCGGGACGGCCATGATGGCACCGGTCCCGTAACCCATCAGGACATAGTCGGCGATGAACACCGGCAGCTGCTGACCGGTGACCGGGTTGATGGCATAGGCGCCGGTGAAGACCCCGGTCTTTTCCCTGTTCTCCTGGCGATCCAGATCGGTCTTGGTGGCAGCGGCATCGCGGTAGGCCTGAACCGCCTCGGCGGGGGAGTCGGCGCCGCCGGTCCACAGCGGGTTGACATCGGCCGGCCAATGCAGCGGGGTGATCGAGCCGACCAGGGGATGCTCCGGCGCCAGCACCATATAGGTGGCTCCGAACAGGGTATCCGGACGAGTGGTGTAAACCTCGATTACCCCTTCGGCCTGCGCGCTGACCACCGGGAATGCCACCTGCGCACCAACGGAGCGGCCGATCCAGTTGCGCTGCATGGCCTTCACCGATTCCGGCCAGTCCAACCGATCCAGATCCTCGATCAGCCGGTCACAGTACGCGGTGATCCGCATCATCCATTGCCGCAGGTTGCGGCGAAACACCGGGAAGTTGCCAATCGCCGACTTGCCCTCGGCGGTGACCTCTTCGTTGGACAGCACGGTGCCCAGACCGGGACACCAGTTGACCGGGGCCTGGGAAATATAGGCCAACCGGAAATCGGCCAAAACGCGTTGCTGCTCGTCGGAGGTCAGCTCGTTCCAATGCACATCACCAGGGGCGCGGCGGCTGCCGGCGGCAAACTCGGCGACCAGTTCTTCGATCGGACGGGCCTTTTTCGCATCGGTGTCGAACCAGGCATCGAACAACTGCAAGAAGATCCACTGCGTCCAGCGATAGAACTCGACGTCGGTGGTGGCCACGCTGCGCCGCGGATCGTGGCCGAAACCCAGCCGGCGCAGCTGGGCGCGGTACCGCTCCACATTTTCCTGCGTCGTCGCCCGCGGGTGCGTGCCGGTCCGCACCGCGTACTGCTCCGCGGGCAGCCCGAAGGAGTCATAGCCGATGGTGTGCAGCACATTCGCGCCGGTCATCCGACGGTAACGGCCCAACACGTCGGTGCCGATATAGCCCAGGGGGTGTCCGACATGCAGTCCGGCACCGGAGGGGTAGGGGAACATGTCCAACACGTAGAGCTTGTCGCCCGACACTTCGCTCGGATCAGCCGCGGCGAGCGGACCGGACGGATTCGGCGCGTAGAAGGTCTCGTTGGCCTCCCAGAAGTCCTGCCACTTGGCCTCGATCTTGCCGGCCAGTCCCGGACCGTAGCGCAGCGGCGGAACAGTGTCTTCGATGGCGGTATCGGCGGTGCTCATTGGTATCTCCTGGTCGTGCTACTGGCGTTGAAAGCCGGGATTTGCTGGTGAACTGCTGCTGGATCTGAACATCAAAAAGCCCCCCTGGAGACAGGAGGGCCAGCTGCACCGACGGCGATGACATGCCGGTCAGCGCAGCTCGAGAAGGAGCAGGGTGCTGTTCATGACTGCAGACTCTACGCCCAGCCCCAGTCACAGCCCCAGTCACAGTCCCAGTCACAGTCACAGCCCAGACTCAGCCCCGGACCCAGAACCGGTCGCGGTCCTGGTCTGCACCTGAGGCGGCTGCCCGGCCGATTGTGAGCTACCCCTGGTCGATGCCATGTCGGCCGCCGGCCCACACGGCATAGACTGCTGGTATGTCCGGAGCGCCCCTTGCCCTTGCCCTACCACTGGCCGCAGTCATGCTGGTGTTGGCCACCGTTTCGTTGATCACCGCCCTCAAGAGCAAGAACGGCACCCTCGATCCGGACGGGCGCCTGGGTGTCCGCAGCGAAGCCGCCGCAAGCAGTGCCGCCGCCTTCACCCTCGCCAACAAGGTTGCCTTCCCGATCGTGCTTGGCGCCGGCGCCCTCGCACTGGTCCTTGCCATTCTTCTCGGTTCCGCATCGGTGCTGTTCAGCACGATTACGACGATCATCATCTTCGCGATCGGACTGATCGGTGTGTTGGCGCTGCTGGTAGCGGCCGGACGCCTGGGCGACAGGGTCGCCCGCACGGTACCGAAGCCGGCGCTCAAGCCGGGTACCGGTGGTGGCGGTTGCGGTAGCTGTGCCTGCGGATCCGGCGGTTGCTCCGGGCTGGCGAAGGCCGGCATCACCCGCAGCGCAGCGAGCGAAATCTAGTTCCGCTCCAGATCCACCGGATGCCAGGCCTGCCACTTCAGCGGAAATGGTTGGCGACGCAAGACCGAGAACCAGAGGTCGGTAAGAGGTCCGAACAACACGTCATCGGGCCGTCCGGAAACCACGTACCAGGATCCCTCTTCGACCTCTTGCGCCAGCTGACCGGGTGACCAGCCGGCGTGTCCGCCATAAATTCGCACCCCACGTAGATACGGCGCCAGCTCCGCGGGGTCGGCGTCCACGTCGACCAAACAAACCGGACCGACAACGGGCGCCACCCCATCCAACTCCCGGGGATTCACCCCCGGTTTGCAGACACCGACGCACATCGCAGAGTCCGCCCGCATCGGCCCGCCGATGAAAATTACCTTCGCCTTGACGGCCAATGCCGTCCAGGACTGCATCAGATTGTGCACCGGCGTCTCGCTCGGCTTGTTCAGCACCACACCCAGCGTGCCTTCCTCGCTGTGCGCGACAACGTAGACCACCGTCCGGCCAAAAACCGGACCGCTCAGTTGCGGGGTGGCCACCAACAGGACACCCGCCCGCAATTCAGCATTCGCATTCATTGCTGGCCATTCTGCCTTCCTGTCTGCACCTCGACGCGCAAATTGAGCAAGCAATCACACAACGGTGGGTTAGCAGGCCTGCGCAGGGCTGCGTACCGTGTTCACAGTGAGCACCTTTTCGCGACTGCCATCCACTTCGGTGGGTGAACTCGATCGGGACGGCGTGAATACGCCGCCACCGTCGGTGCGAGGGCTGTCCGCGCTGTTGAAAGTTGCCGCGCTGCGCAGACTGGTCGGTGTCCGACTGATCAACTCCTTCGGCGAGGGTGCCTTTCAGGGCGCGCTGGTCGGCGCCATCCTCTTCAATCCCCAGAAGGAAACAAGTCCGGTGGCGATCGCCAGCGGTTTTGCTGTCATGCTGCTGCCGTACTCGATCATCGGCCCCTTTCTCGGGTCGCTGTTGGACCGCTGGAGCCGTCGTCAGGTCCTGGTCTGGGCCAATCTGATTCGTAGTATTTTTGTTCTTACCGTCGCGGCCGAGATCGCCGCCGGCGCACCACTGTGGCTGGAGTTCTCCACCGCGTTATTGGTCATGGGTACCGGCCGCTTCATCGGGTCGGGGCTGTCGGCCGCAATGCCGCACACGGTGGCCTCCGACAGCCTGGTCGGCGCCAACTCGCTGTCCACCACGGCCGGGGCGATCAGCGCCGCGTCCGGGGGCGCGTGCGCCGTCGGGCTGGGCTCGGTGATGGGGGACAGCCCGATATCGTTGGCGGTCATCACCGCCTGCATCGTGCCGTTCTTCCTCGGCGCGTCCCTACTGTCGCTCGGATTCGGTCGGCGGGCTTTGGGACCCAACGAAACCGATGAGCCGGCCCAGACGTTCAAGGCGATCCTCGGTGGTTTGACCGCCGGGTTTGTGCACATCAAACAACGACCGACCATCGCGGTGGCGATCATCATGGTGATGCTGGTGCGGTTCTGTTATGGCCTGGCCACCATGTTGGTGCTGATCCTGTTCCGACAGTATTTCGAGTCCGACGGGTTCTGGCGGGCCGGCCAGGCCGGCATTGTGGAAGCCCTCGGGTTTGCCGCCGGCGGCCTCTTCCTCGGCGCCATCCTCACAGCCCCGGCGGTGCGTGCCTTGGGCCGCACGCGGTGGGTGGTATCGGTACTCATCTTTGGTGCCCTGATGACCTTCGTTGCCGCCGCTCACATCAGCGCTCCTTTCACAATGTTCACCGCTTTCGTTCTTGGCTTCGCCTACCAATCGACAAAAATCTGCGCGGATGCGATCGTCCAGCGCGATGCCGATGACGCCCATATCGGCCGGGTCTATGCGCTCTACGACACGACCAACAACATTCTGTACGTCGGCGCGTTCCTGATCGGTGCGCTGCTGCTGCCGGCCGACGGGTACAGCCCGCTGTACGTGATCGGTCTCGGCCTGGTCTATCTGTTGACGGCCATCGGCTACCCGCTGGCGATGCAGAAGTTCGGTCGCCACAAGGACGTAGTTCTCTGACCGGTTGAGTTCGTGTTCGACCAGGAAACGCGACGGGAATGCCGGCAGCCGATGAATAATTTCGCCGGATCGTCAACAGCAGGGGTTCACAACCTTCCGAAATTCTGTGGCCGGTGGCCACTGTTGGCCCAGGACATGGCAGGCTTGGCCAATCGTTCCGATCTCAGGAGTAAGCGTTGCGTGATATCGCAGTGTTCAGCGGCAGTGCTCATCGAAAACTAGCCGCAGAGGTCTGCGCCGAACTCGGAACGGCACTACTTCCGGTCCGCACCACCCGGTTTGCCAATGACTGTCTGGAAGTTCAACTGCAGGCAAACTGCCGGGAACGCGACGTCTTCCTGATCCAGCCCTTGGTCGCGCCCGTTGATGCACATCTGGTCGAGTTGCTGCTCATGCTGGACGCTGCGCGGGGTGCTTCCGCGGCCCGGATCACCGTGGTGATGCCGCACTACGCCTACGCCCGCTCCGACAAGAAGGATGCACCGCGCATCTCCATCGGCGCTCGATTGATGGCTGACCTGATGGTCACCGCCGGCGCCAGCCGGGTGCTCGCGATGACACTGCACTCCCCACAGGTACACGGGTTCTTCAGCGTTCCGGTTGACCACCTGCACGCACTGCGCGAACTGGCCGCACATTTTCAGCAGTACGACCTGTCCAATACCACCGTCGTTTCACCTGACCTTGGCAACGCCAAGGAGGCCGCATCCTTTGCCCGAATGCTGGGGGTCGCGGTGGCCGCCGGGGCCAAGCAGCGCTTCCCTGATGATCGAGTGGCCATCACCTCGATCATCGGTGACGTCGAGGGCCGCGATGTCATCGTGCTGGACGATGAAATTGCCAAGGGCAGCACGGTGATCGAACTGGTGCGATTGTTGCGGGAGAGCAAGGCCGCATCGGTGCGGGTCGCCTGCACGCACGGTCTGTTCGCCGACGGCGCACTGGAGCGGATCGGCGCCATGGATGACGTGCTGGAGATTGTTTGTACCAACACGGTGCCGATCCCACACCGGTCCGACAAACTGACCGTGCTGAGCATCGCACCGGCATTGGCCGAGGCAATGCGCCGAATCCATGACGGCGAGTCGGTGAGCGTGCTATTCGAAGCCCCACATCCGATCCTCGGTCAGGGCTTGTTCTAGCGCTTCAGACTCGGCGAACCTTGTCCTCGTTCCACTTCTCCTCGGTCCACTTCTCCTTGGTCTGGAGTGTCCAGAAGAGGGCGAACAAGAGGATCTGGGTCGCCTCGATCCACAGCAAACCCCGTTTCCACTGGGCCAGCAACAAAAACAGACTCTGGACCACCACTGACCAGAACATCAGGAACGCAATCAGCCCATACCGATTACGCCAGCGGGTCCGCACCGGAAATATCGTCTGAACAAACACGAAAAGCCAACGCCGCGTTTCGGCCGGTAGCTTTGCCCCGCGCGGGCCGGCCGGCTCATCACCCACCGGCCCCTCGGCGTTCAGCAACACCACGCACCAGATGAAGACGAACAGCAGGATGGCTGCCACATAATGCGCACGGGCCAGGAAAGAGTCGAAACCGAAGGTGAACCAGAGCCAGAACGAAACCACCACGAGGACCGCGATCAACAGGCCCAGACGGTCCCGATCATCCTTGGCCGCCCGGTTTCTGATCATGTCGAAACCGATCGCCAACAGCACGACAGCAGTGACGATCAACAACGCAAGAATATTGTTCTGCACGTTCTGGTCGGTGTTGCCGGCATTGACCGGGACCGAGGAGCACTGCGAGCGCGGATCGCCGGCGAGTGTCGGAACCAGAGCCACCACCGGGGCCATCATGCCGGCCAAATTCAGCAGCACATCCTCGCCGCCGGAAGATCCCTTCAATGCAATCAGGCAAATCCCGATCGCCATCAGCGATCCGACAAATACCGCTTGCGCCGGGGTGTAGTAGTAATCGCTGATCGACGGCTGGAAACAGTGCTTGTCGGTGCTCAGCCGCTCGATGATCACGGCCAGCCCGATAAACGTCACCAAGCCGATCAACGACAGGCGCAGGTACCGATAGCTGGTGAGCGCCGCACCCGTGTCGACCAGCCTCATGAGCGACGGCCCGGAAGTGTGCTCGCAAGATGACGCCCGACGGCTCTGGCCTCGAGGCCGATTTCGCGCAGTAACCCGGACAGCTCGACGGTGATGCCGACGAAATGCAGGCCGTCCGCACCGGGAACGGTTGCCGACCCGTGCGCTCTCGGCATTCCAACCGCATCCAGCACACCCAGATGCCCCACCAACGAATCGAGGCCGGTGGTATAGCCGGTTGCCGCAATCACCGCATCCGGATGGATCACCACGCCATCACTCAGGACGACGCAGTCACCGTCAAAGTGATCGATGGTCGGCACCACGACGATCTGCCCGGAGCGAATCAGGTCCACAAATCCGTGATCGAGAATCGGTACCGTCCTGGTCCGCAAAAACTTGCTGAACGATTTGCGCGGCGGCGCGGGTAGTCCGAACTCGGTCAGATCCGGGACGCTTATTCGTCGCAGCAATCCCGATAGCGGGTTCATCACAATTTCCGGAACATGCCGTAGTCCGATGCCGAAAAGTTGACTTGGGAAACCCCAGATATCCCGGCGCAGAATATTGGGCGGGGTCCGGATCGACAGACTCACCTGCGCCCCGCTGGACGCCAACTCGGCAGCAATTTCGGCTGCCGAGTTGCCGGCGCCCACCACCAAAACCTGCCGATCGTGCGGGTCCGGGCTGCGATAAGCACTGGAATGCACCACCGATCCGGTGTATCCGGCGCGCCCCGGCCAGTTCGGCATGACAGGAACCCGGCTGTACCCGGTCGCCAGCACCACCGCAGCAGCCCGCCGCGGCCCGGCGGAGGTCTGCAGAACCCAGCCGTCCGGGTTTCGGTCCACCCGCTCAAGGGTGACACCGAACTCCGGTCGAATATCGAACCGAGCCGCATACATCCGCAAGTACCGCACGAAGTCGTCCCGGGAGACCCATCTGGAGAATTCCCGTGGGATTCGGAGCCCCGGCAGCCCGGACAGCCATGCCGCCGTGTGCAGGTGCAGGCTGTCGTAGCGCGATTGCCACGCCGATCCGACATCATCGGCCCCCTCGAGCACCGTCACCGGCACGCCGGCCCGCTTCAGCGTCGCAGCAGCGGCCAGACCACCCGGTCCGGCGCCCACCACGACCACCCGCATCGCTCAGGAATCCCGACTCTGCGGTGCCACCAGGCCTTTTGCCAGCGCCCACTTGTAGAGCTGTGCCGTTGCCTCGGCCGAAGACAGTGGCCCGGACTCCATCCGGAGCTCCTTCAAAAAAGCCCACGCCTGCCCGACAATCGGCCCGGGCCCGACCCCGAGCAACTCCATGATGGCGTTGCCGTCCAAATCCGGACGAACCCTCGCCAAGTCCTCCTGGGCGGCTATCTTCTCGATCCGCTGCTCCAGTTCGTCATAGGAACGCTGCAGGGCCAGCTCCCGACGCCGATTGCGGGTGGTGCAGTCGGCCCGGACCAGCAGGTGCAACCGCTCCAGCAACGGCCCCGCATCGGTGACGTAACGGCGCACGGCCGAGTCGGTCCAGACGCCGGATCCGTAGCCATGGAATCGCAGGTGCAGGAAGGTCAGCGTGCGAACATCTTCGGTCAGTTGCTTGGAGTATTTCAAGGCACGCATCCGGTTCTTCACCAGCTTCGCGCCGACCACCTCGTGATGGTGGAAACTGACACCGCCACCGTCCTCGTACCGCCGGGTCGGCGGTTTGCCGATGTCATGAAGCAGCGCGGCAAGCCGGAGCACCAGGTCAGGTCCCTGCTTCTCGTACGAGATGGCCCGTTCCAGAACCTGGAGCGAATGCTCGTAGACATCCTTGTGTTGGTGGTGCTCATCGCGTTCCAACCGCAGCGCGGGAAGTTCGGGCAACATCACCTGCGCCAGTCCGGTTTCGGTCAGCAACGCCAGGCCGAGCCGCGGGTTGACGCCAAGGAGAAGTTTGTTGAACTCCCCCTGAATCCGCTCCACGGTGATCCGCCGAAGCTGCTCGTGCATTGCGGTCATTGCCTCGATGACGCGGCCGGAAGGCGTGAAATCAAGTTGTGAGGCGAATCTGGCGGCTCGCATCATCCGCAGGGGATCGTCACCGAATGACTGTTGCGGGGTACCCGGGGTGTCGATCACTCCTGCTTCGAGTTGGCGGCGGCCGCCGAACGGGTCGGTCAACATGCCGTCCGGCAGCGAGACGGCCATCGCGTTGATAGCAAAGTCACGTCGCACCAGATCGGCTTCCAGGGTGTCGCCGAAAATGACCGCGGGATTGCGGGATTCGCCGTCGTAGCTGTCGGATCGGAAGGTCGTGATCTCCAACTGCAGACCACGCTTGGCCACTCCCACCGTGCCGAAGGCGATTCCGGTGTCCCAGGTTGTTTCGGCCCATCCGTTCACCAGGTGCAAAATCTGTTCCGGACGGGCATCGGTGGTGAAGTCGAGGTCGCTGCTCGACCGCCCCAGCAAGGTGTCCCGCACGGATCCCCCCACCAGATACAACTGATGACCGGCGGCCGCGAAGCGCCGGCTCAGCTCTACCGCGACCGGGTTCGCCGCCAAGAAGTCAGCCAGGATCACCGGTTTGGTGTCGGCCGGCGCGGATTGCAAGGCGTCGGCACCCCTCTTGCGGTCGGCGGGTAGGTGCGACGTATCTGACACAGGCCGTAACTCTAGTTCGTCGGCATCCACCCGACCGCCACATTA
The DNA here is from genome assembly GCA_038234115.1 of Mycobacteriales bacterium. GTDB lineage: Bacteria > Actinomycetota > Actinomycetes > Mycobacteriales > Nakamurellaceae > Nakamurella. The sequence continues at coordinate 916 of JBBSUU010000031.1, read as the reverse complement.
TTGGCCTTGCAGAGCGTCATTGCTGATCACAAGGATTGTCGGTGGCAGGGTGAACACTGCATCACATGACCGACTGGGGAGATTTTGCCGCTGGCGCACCGGAGCTTGCCGCAGCTGTCCGAGAACGGCTGCGGGCGAACAAGCACCACGTGATGGCAACTTTGCGGGCCGACGGCTGGCCACGGGTGTCCGGTACCGAGGTGGCAATATTTCATGACAACCTGTTGATCGGTTCGATGGTCGGCGCGGTGAAGGTCGCTGATCTGCTCCGCGACGGGCGGCTATCGGTACACACCAATCCTGGCGATGAATCGATGGCCGGTGGCGACGCAAAGATCACCGGTCTGGCCGTCCTGATCGAAGATGGGCCCATCCGGCAGCAGATCACCGACGAGCTCAAATCGCCGGAACCGGCCGTCTTCTTCCGAATAGACATCCGGCAGATCGTTCATACCGGACTCGAAGTGGATAGGGACGATCCCAGCAATTCGGCCATGGTGATCAGGATGTGGACGCCCGCCGGCGGGCAGAGCACCTGGACCAGGAGTGCAACCGACACCCAGGCGGTGCGTCTGTAACTGCGTGCACGCCCCGCTGAAAGGACTTCGCTGCGATCACCGATGGGTGGGCCCGCACTACGATCAGATGATGCCCACACCTCGCCCGCCGACGCCCGGACGCCGTCCGCAGCGCACGGACGAGACCTCGGCCGGCGGTTTGGTGGTGCGCACCGAGGACGGGGTGGCATCGGCGGCCATCATTGGCCGGTTGGACAGACGGGGTCGTTTGCGCTGGTCACTGCCCAAGGGACACCTCGAAGCGGGGGAGACGACGGAGCAGGCCGCCATCCGTGAAGTGGCGGAAGAAACCGGAATTTCCGGTCGGATCACCGCTCGCCTCGGCAGCGTCGAATATT
>JBBSUU010000030.1:0-12056 GCA_038234115.1 Mycobacteriales bacterium | reverse complement strand
TGTTCTAAACCCCTTGCGCGCCCGCGGCCCCGCGCCCGGCCGCGCCGACTCCGGCGTCGGCGTCGGCGTCGGAGTCGGCGTCGGAGTCGGAGTCGGCGTCGGAGTCCGGGGGGCCTGGGCAAAACACCACCGGGTCCCGAACTATCGCCCAAGCATTGGCGCAGCGCCAGTCACACCAGCTTGAGGAGCTGGAAACTCTGGTGGCGCGCGCGATGGAAGTCGTGGCCGCCCGAGCGGCTGGCCAGGGAATTGATGTGGTGGAGAGTCTGTTGGCCCAGCAGCTACGAGCTCACCTGCCGGTTGATTCCACATCGAACAAGGCTTGGTTGCGCGAACGCGCCAAGCTGATCGTCACAGGCCAGCAGCGCTGAGCAGCTTTCAGTCCTTGCCCTTGGGCAGCCCGTCGAAGATCCGCTTACAATCCGGACAAACCGGGGCGCCCGGTTTGGCCGACTTGGTCACCGGAAACGTCTCCCCGCACAGCGCCACCACGTAGTTACCCATCACAGCGCTCTCGGCAATTTTTGCCTTGCGCACGTAATGGAATACTTTCGGCGCGTCGTCGGTGCTGGTGTCTTGTCCTTTTTCAAGAACCTCTGTGGACGTGCTCACCGGAATCTCCTTCATGTGTTGGCGGCAATATTTCATTGCTGATCGAGAACGACACCACTCGAGGAAAATCATCCCGGTTCAGAAATCAGGACAGTCGGGAGTGGGCCCACGTTCATGATGCCATCCGCGGGCAAGTGATTGGGTGCGGCCGGATTTGATCCGACCGGGAGAAGAGCGAAAGCTCAATACCCAACCCGTTGTTGTGCCGCAGATTGATGCAAATCCAGAGAAGAGAAAACCTGTGAGTCCGATCGTGCAAATCCGTCCGACGGTCGCTGATGTCTGGATCGGCGATCGCGGTGTGGTTGCTGCCGAACTCGGAACCAAGTCATGACAGCCCATGTTGTCGTTGTCGGCGATGTCGGACTGGATGTGGTGGCAAAACTGAGCGGACCTGTGGTGTTCGGCCAGGACACCCGAGCACGAGTAACGGTCACTCCCGGTGGCGCCGGTGGCAACACCGCGGCCTGGTTGGCCCGTTACGGAGTTCAGGTCAGTTTGCTGGCCAGGGTGGGTAACGACGAAGCGGGCCGGACCGCCGCCGCCGAACTGGGCGCGTCCGGTATCTCCTGCATGTTTGCCATCGACGACGTGTTACCGACTTGCTGCGTGGTCGTTCTCGTGGCCGCTGACGGCGAGCGAACGATGCTCCCGGACCGAGGCGCCAATGCTGCGTTCTCGGTGGGCGATGTGCGGTTACCGGCGGGCGAAGTCGGGGTGCGGCAGCACCTTCACCTGTCGGGATACGTGTTGCTGGACGATAACTCGCGTTCGGCGGGTCGGCGGGCGCTGGCGCAGGCCAAAGAGCTCGGCTGGACCACCAGCGTTGATCCGCAGGCCGCCACTCATATCGCCGGGGTCGGTGCCGCGAACTTCCTGGAATGGATCAGCGGCACCGATCTGTTTCTGCCCAATGACAGCGAGCTCGCGGTGCTCGGCGGGGTGGATAAAGTGCTCGAAGTGGTGAGCGCGGTCGTGGTCACCCACGGTTCGCACGGCGCGTCCTGGTATTCGGCCGAACACCGGATCAATGTGCCGGCACCTGAAGTCCACGAAACAGATTCCACCGGCGCCGGCGATGCCTTCAACGCCGGCCTGCTATCAGCCTGGTTGGACTCTCAGAGTCCGCTCGCCGCACTCGAGGCCGGCGTCGCGGCCGGTTCCACTGCGGCCGCCAGTATTGGTGCTCGACCGCGTTGATGTGGGTGCGCGAGGACGCCTATCAGGAACGTCGGTCGGCCGGATCCGCCTCGATTGCGTCCACCACCTCGTGTGTCGGTGCAATCGCTCGGTCGTAGCTGATGGTGCCCGGCGTGACCTTTTTCATCCGCTTTTTCTTGGCCGGTGCATCATTGGCGATCAGTACCGCCATCCACGGCAGCGGAATGGAAAGGGCAATGAAAATGAGTGACACCCACAGCGTTTGGTAGCTGGCTGCGGCTATCAGCAGAAATGGAATACGCAGGGACATCATAATCAGGTACCGCTTCTTGCGAGCTGCCACCTGTTCGTCGTAGGAGATGGGTACGTCGGTGATCAACACCGCACCACCACGCCGCGCCGACCGGAGTTCCGGCTCCTGCAGCGCCGCCGAATCACGTACTGATTCAGGCATTTGTTCCTCGTTTCAGGAGGTAAAAGTTTTATGGTCGACTCTTGCCGAACCGTTTGCAGCTGATAACTCACTACCCACTCGACGGTACTCCGAACGGCCGGCCCGGTGCGTCCTGGTCGGGAGCTGTCGATCACACTCGAAACCTCTTGGCCGGACTGGCTCTTTTACCGGGCGAGCGGGCTATTTGGATGCAGCTTGCTTGGCCGCGGCCTTGGCCGCCTTCTTCGATTCGCGGACCAGTTTCAGTGATTCCGGATCACGAATATCGGCGACCGATTTGAAGGTCTTGGCCTCGCCGTAGGGTCCGGCAGCCGCTCTCCAGCCGCGCGGGGTGACGCCGAACTGCTTTCCGAGCAGCGCGGTAAAGATGCACGCCTTCTGATCACCAAAGCCCGGCAGGTCGGCAATCCGTTTCTTCAGCTCAGCTCCGGTCTTGGCCCCGGCCCACATCGCGGCGGCGTCACCATCCCAGTCGTCGACCAGGATCCGGCAGACTGCCTGCAGCCGTCCGGCCATCGAGCCCGGAAACCGATGGATGGCCGGTGGCCTGGCGCACATCGCGGCGAATTCTTCCGGATCGGCCGCGGCGATCACGGCCACATCCAGGGTGCCGCCCATCCGCTCGGCGATGACCGCCGGTCCGACAAAAGCCTTTTCCATCGTGACCTGTTGATCCAAAACCATGCCGAGCAACAGCGCATTGGCATTACTGGCGAGCAGCGCATCGGCTTCTTCGTTGCCGGTCAGGTAGAAAAGGTTCGCACTCATCAGGAAAGCCTTGCACATTCCTACCGCGGATGGACCGCCCGTTGGCGTTTCGAGCTGAGGGACTGCTGCCCCACTAGCCTGGTTGCTGTGACCTCACACCCGCTGACAGATCTGAATATCGTCGACCATATCGGTGCGGACCTGCGCGCTGCCGGCTTCGATGCCGACACCGTGCCCGGATTCTTGGGCGACCGGGCACATCGCGCGCTGGGCCGGGCCGACAAGATTCCGGCGCTGCGGGCGAGCACGGATGGCAGTCCGCTGTCAACCTTGATCCGGCTGTTCCTCTTGGGGGCAACTGTCCCCACCGCCAGTGCGGAGGCCGCATTTGTCACCACGGGTCTGGCCGATGCGATTGGGCAAGGTCTCGTCGAACCGTGGGGCGACGGCGTCCGGGCTGCACTGGACATCCGGCCCTATGCCGACGAGGACCAGTCCTACCTGGTGGTTTCCGATCTGGATTCGGATATGCGCTCGGGACCGGTCCGCCACGATCACGTACTGGGTATCGGTGCGGCCTCGATTTCACTCGTCCAGGCAACCGTGCGTGAAAAGGTCGGAACCGTTCTTGATCTGGGCACCGGTTGCGGCGTGCAGGCGCTCCATGCTGCCCATCACGCTGATTCGATCGTCGCCACCGACACGAATGAACGCGCCTTGGCGCTGGCCGGCGCCACCGCACGCCTGAACGGCCAGCACTGGGACCTCCGGGCGGGTTCACTGTTCGCCCCGGTGGCCGGCCAAACTTTCGATCTGATCATCTCCAATCCGCCGTTTGTCATCTCCTCCGGTGAGCAGCGCTTTTCCTATCGTGACTCCGGGATAGCCGGTGACGGTCTGGTCGAGCAGATCGTCCGCGGGACTCCGGCTCACCTGAACCCGGGCGGCACCGCACAACTACTCGCCAACTGGCTGGTACTCGAGGGCACCGATTGGCGGGAGCGAGTGGGTTCCTGGGTCGCCGCCACTGGGTGCGACGCCTGGGTGGTGCAGCGCGAATTGGCCGATCCCGCGGAGTATGTCGCCATGTGGTTGAAGGATTCCGGCGAGAGTGACGCCGATAACGGCGCCGCCGAGATCGCCGAGCACGAGGCAATTGCAGATGAGTGGCTCGCGTACTTTCAGGACAACAACGTCGCCGGCATCGGGATGGGCCTGATCACCCTGCGCAAGAGTGGCGCCAAGAAACCGGACATCGTCCTGGACGAACTCACGCTGGCCGGCGAAGTGGTGACCGGGGAGGAAGCAGCCGCATTCCTGGCGCGCCGAAACTGGCTCCGTGACACTGATGATGAGATGTTGCTCTGCACGAAGCTCTCGCTCTCCCCCGCTGTCTTCCTGGAGCAACGGGCGCTTCCCGGACAGGAGGGGTGGAGCACTGTATTCCGGGTAATTCGGCGGGCCGGCGGACCCGGTGCCAGCCTGCAGTTGGACGAGTGGACCCAGTCCCTGCTTGCCGGGTGTCATGGCCGGGTGCCGCTAGGAATGTTGATCGAGTTGCTGGCCGCCGCCCATGGATTCGAGGAGCAAGCGTTGATCGACTCGGTGCTGCCCCCCATACGTGAGGCAATCACCAGGGGCATCCTGCACCCGGTGCAGGACTGATGAAGGCGGTCGTCACCCGGGTGCTCAGCGGCGGCGTCAGCGTCGCCGGGGAGATTGTGGGCCAAATCACACAGCCCGGTTTATTGGTGCTTGTCGCCGTCACACACACCGATTCGCCTGAGGTGGCAGAAAAAATGGCGGTGAAAATACGCGGCTTGCGGATTCTGCGGAACGAGCTGTCGGTCGCCGATACCGGCGCCCCCAACCTGCTCGGCAGCCAATTAACCCTCTATGGCGAAACCACGAAGGGACGCCGGCCCAGCTGGGCCGCGGCAGCACCCGGCGAGATCGCCCAGCCCCTCGTGGACCACTTGGTAAATATGTTGCGTCACAATGGTTCTGAAGTAGTTACCGGCCGCTTCGGCGCTGATATGGCGGTCTCGAGCGTCAACGATGGACCGTTCACCGTGTTGTTGGAGATTTGAAGCAAATCCGACATTTCACATCAGATGGCGCTTCGCTCGACAGGCCCATCCGGTGTTTGGACTGATCCGTCCGGGGGTAATAGGACGCCGATAGCAAGGTAGGTTTCGGCCCCGGCAGGACTTCAGTTCCCATGCTCTTCCCATCTGGCGTACAGGACCGGCTCTGCTTGATGCCGTTCAGTCAAAAAGGTGCAACCAGAGACGCAATCCAAAAGGTCTCCGGGAACGAATGGCCTTTACAAGTCGTTACTTCATTGCCTGGCCTACCGCAATGGTGGGTCGGTCGCTGTGACTGATGGGAGCTCCAAATGAACGCCTCCCCGAGCGTGCTACGCGCCACCGCCTCGGCTGCTGACCTGGATGCCCAGGGTCCCTCTGCGGATCTTGTCCGGGTGTACCTGAATGGAATTGGAAAGACGGCGCTGCTCTCCGCAGAGCAAGAAGTCGAACTGGCAAAAAAGATCGAAGCCGGTCTCTATGCCCAACACAAGCTTGACTCCGGTAAAAGGATGACGGCCAAGAAGTCCGCCGACCTGAAGTGGGTTGTGCGAGACGGCGAACAAGCGCGTCAGCACCTGCTGGTCGCCAACCTCCGATTGGTCGTTTCGCTGGCCAAACGCTACTCGGGCCGCGGTATGCCCCTCCTTGATCTGATTCAGGAAGGAAACCTGGGTCTGATCCGGGCCGTGGAGAAGTTTGACTACGCCAAGGGTTTCAAGTTTTCTACCTATGCCACCTGGTGGATCCGGCAGGCGATCAGTCGCGGTATGGCCGATCAGGGTCGCACCATCCGACTGCCAGTCCATTTGGTCGAGCAGGTGAACAAGCTTGCTCGCCTGCGTCGGGAACTGCATCAGACGCTGGGCCGGGACGCCACCTTCGCCGAGTTGGCAGAGGAGTCGGGCATTGCGGAAGAGAAGATCGCTGATCTCCTGGACCATGCCCGTGACCCGGTAAGTCTGGATATGCCGGTCGGTAGTGATGAGGATGCCCCGCTTGGCGACTTCATCCAGGACGGTCAGGCGGTCTCGGCCGAAGGGATCGTCGTCGCGCGTTTCATGAACGCAGATATCGCCCGCGTGCTCGACACCCTGGACGAGCGTGAGCGCACTGTCGTGCGACTGCGCTACGGCCTCGAGGACGGTCGCCCGCGAACCCTCGACGAGATCGGTCGGGTCTTTGGGATCTCACGTGAACGCGTGCGTCAGATCGAGCGTGATTCGATGGCCAAGTTACGCGCCGGTGATCGGTCAGAGGCACTTCGGTCCTACGCCAGCTAGTCAAAACCAGTCACAGTGGCACTGGCTTGTAACGCATGAAAACAGTGGCAGCGCTCCCAACGGGGAGTGCTGCCACTGTTTGTCTCTCTTGACCTTCTCGAGCTTTACCCAGTTGTGATCTGGCTCTGGCCCGGCTTCCTCAACGCATTCGCCGGCGTGGGTCCACGCGCGCCGGCGCCGCCCCTATCCTGCCCAGCGCACCGGTGATTCTGAGCCCACCGGGACCGACGAGTACCGGGCGTAGGAACAGCTCGGTGACCTCCGGAAGGTCATCGGCGAGTGCGGAAAGTCGCATCGAAAGATCGACCAGCGCCGCAGTGTCAACTGCGGCGCTCCCCCGATAACCGTGCAGGATAGGGGCCGCCCGTGGCGCCTCGATCAGATCGGCGGCGTCTACATCGGTCAGCGGAACAGTGCGATAAGCGCGGTCATCCAGAAGTTCGGTGGCGACCCCGCCGAGTCCGAATGACACGATTGCGCCGAAAGAAGGATCCGACGAGATACCGAATACGGTTGAAACCGTTGCTGTTTCGATCGGTGCCATGGCCTGCACATACACTTGGCCGCCACCCTGCGACGCGAGATCGTCATAGGCTGCCGTCACTGCGGCCGGACTGCGAAGATTGAGCCGCACACCGATCTGGTCCGTCCGATGGCGCCAGGTCTCGTCAAACGCCTTGAGGCCCACTGGATAGCCGATCACATCGGCGGCCGCGACGGCCTGCTGCACATTGGCGACCAGCTCGAAGTCGACGATCGGAATCTGATAGCAATCCAGGAGTTCCACCAGCTCCCCGTCGGTCAACGCCCGGTCGCCAAGACCCAGATCCGCTGCTTCATCGACCTTTCGCATCGAATCCACCAGCTGTCGGGCCCGAGCGGGATCGACACCGCTCGGTTCGGTGACGGTGCCGGCCGGTCTGTTCCGCCAGGCTGCGTACTTGACGGCATGCGCCACTGCCGCGACGGCCCGCTCCGGAGTGCGATAGGAGGGTACCGAACCGCGACCGGCTGAGCCGTCGGAATCCCGCACGGCCAGCTGGTCAGGGACACCCTCAACGGCCAGGAATGTTGACACCACGGGTATCTCCGCACCGGATACCGCCTCCCGCAGAGCGGCTGCATGATCCAGGCCGGGGGTCGCAACCGGCGGCACATAGACCACCACCACCACATCCGCGGCGTCGCCATGAAGAGCTGACCGGACCGCTTGCGCCAGATCCTCCGGGCTGACGGAAACTCCCAAATCGGTGGGTTCACCGCCGGCTACCACCAGTCCGGCATCAATGCAGGCGTCCAGTGCCAGAACGCCCAGGGCGGTGGAGTTGCCGATGATGGCGACCCTGTTGCCGGTCGGCAGCGGTTGGGTGGAAAGCAGTAACGCCGCGTCGAAGGCCTCGGAAAGCGTATCCACCCGGATCACCCCGGACTGTGAGAACAGTGTCGCCACCGAAGTATCCGAAACCGGGGAGCTCGACAGGGCCAAGCCGGGGGCGACCAACGCATGACGTCCGGACTTCACTGCGATCACCGGTTTGCGCGCAGCCAACACCCGCGCCAGCCGAGCAAACTTCCGCGGGTTGCCGAAGGACTCCAGGTACAGCATCACGACCTCGGTGCGAACGTCGTCGTGCCAATACTGCAGCAGGTCATTTCCGGAGACGTCAGCCCGATTCCCCGCCGAGGCGAAGGTGGACAATCCAAGACCACGGGAGGCAGCATCAGCCAGAATGGCAATTCCCAGCGCGCCGGATTGGCAGAAAAATCCGACCCGACCGGGCGGGGGTACCAGCGGAGCGAGGGTGGCATTGAGCTGAATTGTCGGATCGGTGTTCACCAGCCCCAGACAGTTTGGGCCCAGTACTCGCATGCCGTGTGCCCTGGCCAACGTCACCAACCGCTTTTGTGCTGCGGCGCCGTCGGAATCGGCGTCGGCAAAGCCCGCGGTCACCACCACCAGACCGTGAACTCCCTTGGCGCGGCACGATTCCACCACCTCGGCAACGTTGCCGGCCGGAACCGCAACCACCGCCAGGTCGACCGGATCGGGGATATCGGTGACCTGAGCGTAGGCCCGGACACCCTGGACGGAAACAGCATCCGGGTGTACCGGAAATACCGGACCGGTGAAGCCACCGCGCAAGAGATTGCGCAGCACGGCGTGTCCGATTTTCTTCGGATCGTTGGAGGCACCGATCACGGCCACCGAGCGGGGCGACATCAACCGCTGGATCGACCTGGCCTCGGCGCGCTGCTCTCGCGAGTAGCTGACCCGGCGAGAGGCTTCAGTGGGTTCGATATCGAAAACTACTTCGACCACACCGGAGGAGAACTCCCGTGTCACGGCGTACCCGGCATCGATGAAAACTCTGAGCATGGAGGGATTATCGGTGAGGACTTCGGCCGTGAAGCGTTTGATGCCCCGTTCCTGGGCCGCCGCCGCGAGGTGCTCCAGAAGAATTGAACCGAGGCCGCGACGCTGGTGGGCATCCTCGATCAGGAAGGCCACCTCGGCGTCATCCCCCACGGCTCCGTCCGGGCCGACAAAGCGGTGATAGGTACCGGCGCCGATCAGGTCGCCCCCCAGTTCGGCGACGAGTCCGACCGTTTTGATGTGATCGACATTGGTGAAGATCGCCAGTTGACTTTCACTTACCTCGGACACCGCGGAAAAGTAGCGCAGATACTTGGTGCGGGCGCTCATCCGAGAATGCATGGCGCGCAATGCTTCCTTGTCAGCGGGGCCGGATGGACGCAAATGCACCGTTCCCCCATCGGCCAACAGGACATCGGCTTCCCAGTGTTGGGGATAGGTCGGTGCGGCCGGCTGCGCGAGAGTTTCCACCGGATCAGTCCCGAGGGTCGAACGGGTCGAGGCCATGCAGTGGATAGATGATGCCGCGGACTTCGGCGATGGCTCGGTCCACCGAGGACTCATGTTCACCCGACCATGGGGTGTAATCGGCTCTTTTGCCATCGGTATCGCTCATCGAGGTGGGCATCGGATGCCGAAGATCCCCCGCGTAGGGATCGAATTGTTTGGCGGTGGCCAGCCACTGCGCGGGCAGCGCGGTGGTGACATCGATATCGCGGTCGGCAACGGTGGCGAGCAGATGCGTCCAGGATCTGGGAACCACCCGGGCCAAAGCGTAGCCACCGCCGCCCAGTGCCAGCCATCGACCGCCGGCCGCAGATTCTGCCAAGTCGCGCAGGGCTTGGTAGGCGGCCAGGTGGCCGTCAACGGTCAGGTTCAGATCTGCGAGTGGATCCTCGGCATGCGAGTCCGCGCCATGTTGGGTGACCAGCACCTGCGGTCGAAAACTCTGCACCACCCCAGGTACCACGGCGTGAAAGGCCCGCAACCATCCGGCATCCGAAGTTCCGGCCGGCACCGGAATATTCACCGACGTCCCGGCCGCCGATCCACGACCATGTTCCGCCGGCCAACCGGTTCCGGGCCACAGTGACAACGGCGATTCGTGAATGGAGACCGTGAGCACCCGAGGGTCGTCGTAAAACGCAGCCTGAACCCCATCCCCGTGATGCACGTCCACGTCGACGTAGGCGACGCGCTCGATTCCGTTGTCCAGCAGTGCCTTGATGGCCAGGGCGGCATCGTTGTAAACGCAGAACCCGGAGGCCGAGTCGGCCATGGCGTGATGCAGCCCGCCGAAGATATTTACTGCCCGGTCGGTGTCACGTCGGGCGATTGCCGTGGCCGCGGCGATCGAGCAGCCGGCGATGCGAGCAGCCGAGTCGTGCATGTCCGCAAAGACCGGGTTGTCGTCATTTCCGAGCCCATGGTGCTCATCGCCAAGGGCACCCGGTATCGATGCGTCTTTGACCGCCTTGATGTAACTGCGGGTATGAATACCGGCCAGCGTTTCGTCATCGGCCGGATCCGCGGTCAGCTTCTCCAAGCCGTCCACGATGTTGAGCTGCTCGGAGAGCTGCATGGTCAGATCCCACCGCAGCGGGTGCAGCGGATGCGAGCCGCCAAGGTTGTAGGCAAGTAACTTACGATCCCAGACGACCAACGGTGTCCCCATCGGTCAAGGCTAGTCCAGCACCTCTGAGCGCCATCTGCTGCACGGTCGATAGGCGTTCGCTCCACTTCTGCTTGCGGTATCGGGGGGCGGCGTTAGCTCTGGTTTGCTTTGGTTTCTTTGGTGCTTTTTCATCCCACCAGTGAACAGCAATCACACCTTACGCCTTGTCACTGTGGAGTTTTCGAACAGATTGTCGGTGCCCGGTAGTAGCGTCCACCGTTATGGAACACCCCGGGAATCTGAACACCGAGCAGGCCCACACCCTGCTCGATGCGATCCTCACCGGCCTCCAGCGTCTGCACACCTTTTGCCACATCAGCGGCGGGGACCTCATCGGCGTAGCCCGAAAAGTGGAAACACTGGACCGCCAACTCTTCGACCTCCAAATCCGGGTAGCCGAAGAAATCCACACCCAAAACCTCGCCGGGGCGCGCGCTTACAGCAGCACCGCAGCCTTACTGCGCGACGCCCTCAATATCACCCCCGCCCAGGCCAACACCCGACCGCGAACCGCCAAAAAACTCCTCCCCCAAGCCCTACCCTCCGGTGGACTTACCCCACCGGTGCTCCCAGTGCTGGCCGCGGCGCTCGTCGCCGGGGCGGTGGACGGCGAGCATGTGCGGGTCATCATCAACTTCAGCAACGACCTACCCGGCAAAGTCGACACCAACCAGCGGGAACAGGCCGAGAAGTTCCTCGTGGACCAAGCCCACCACACGGACGCCAAAGACCTGCAAGCCATCGCCGATGCCCTGCTCAACACCATCGACCCCGACGGCACCCTCAACGACGTAGACCCCTACGAGCGGATGGAACTGATCATCGGCCGCCGCAACCACACCACCGGCCTGACCCCCATCAAAGGCCGACTGGACGACATCAGCACCGCCGTCCTCACAGCCGCTCTCAACACCTTCTCCACGCCCGCCCACATCACGCCACCGGCCACAACCAGCAGCAACAGTTCTGGCAACGATGTTGGCAAAAATAACAGCGCGGACACCGAAACCGACAGCGCCACCGACAACACTGCCGGCCACACCGGCGACGAGAGCGACAGCGCTGCCGACAGCGGGACAGCCGCCGGCCACAACACTAAAAGTTCCCCGACTGACACCGACCAGCCCGACCCGACAGACGTTCCGGACGGTGAGCCTGACGTGCCCGACAGTGCTCCGCAGGAGCGGTCCGACGCCCCAGATATTCCGGACGGTTTGCCCGACCCACGGTCCTTGGCAACCAGAATGGCCCACGCCCTCATCGAAGCGCTGCACATGCTGCTCAACACCGAAGTACTACCCACCAACGGCGGGCAACGACCCCACATCAGCGTCGTAATGACTTTCGACCAGATGAAACAACAAATCCACTCCGCCAAACTCACCACCGGCGCCCACCTCACCCCCGCCCAAGCCCGCCAACTCCTGTGCGATGCCTGCATCACCCCCGCCGTCCTCAACGGCACCTCCGAAATCCTGGACCTCGGCCGAACCCGCCGAACTTTCACCACCACCATCCGCAAAGCCCTCACCCTCCGCGACGGCGGGTGCGCCTGGCCCCACTGCGACCGACCACCGCAATGGACCGACGCCCACCACATCAACTGGTGGGTCCGAGACCTCGGCGAAACCAGCCTCAACAACGGCGTGCTGCTGTGCAAACGACACCACACCGAAATCCACAAAAACCAATGGCACATCAG